>NZ_JBFAHW010000057.1:0-67165 GCF_040654355.1 Streptomyces sp. NPDC050704
GTTCGCCGCCCAGATCGTCTTGTGGGTGTAGCCACCCGAACCGGACACGTCGTCGCGCTTCTGGTGCGGCTGGCCCCACCGGACCTTGCGCTTGTTGCGCCGCGACTCGGGGGCGACGTACGCCTCGATGCCGATGATCGGCGTGACACCCGCCTTCTTGGCGGTGTGGAAGAAGTCGTACGCCCCGTGCAGGTTGCCGTGGTCGCTCATCGCGATGTGCGACATGCCCATCTCGTTACAGGCGTCGAACATGTCCTTGAGCCGCGCGGCACCGTCCAGCAGCGAGTACTGGGTGTGGACGTGCAGGTGCGTGAACGGCGGCTTTGACACGGCTTCGGCCTCCAAGAAGAACGGGCGTCGACGGGCTGCCCACAGGCTGCCGACAGTCTGGGGGACAGCGTCGAAGTCTATGCCTGAGCACTGACACTCGCAGGGGTCTCCCCCCGTATCTTCATGGGTGGGTCACGGGCACTCCCGCGCTCCTTCGTCCGTTGCAAGATGGACGGAGACGTCCGTCCCGGCGGATGCCACATTCGTCCCACTCGTCATGCACCACCTGCACCAGGAGGCACCCCGCGATGTCGGACCCGCAGCTCAGCGCCGAGCAACGCGGCGAACAGATCCTCGCCGTCTTCGGCACCGCGTTCGGCGAGCTCCTGGCCGCCGACCCGGCCGCGTTCCGCGTGAAGTTCCGCAAGATGGCGGCGTCGGCCTTCGCCTTCTACCGCGGCACGGCGGGCCTCTTCTACCACGACCTGACCGCCGACATCGGGTTCGGGCCGAAGCGGGGTGGGCCGTACCTGGACGAGCGCACCTCGCGGGTGTGGATCCACGGCGACCTGCACGCGGAGAACTTCGGCACGTACATGGACGCCCAGGGCCGGCTGATCTTCAACGTGAACGACTTCGACGAGGCGTACGTCGGCCCCTTCACCTGGGACCTCAAGCGCCTCGCGGCCTCCGTGGCCCTGATCGGCTACGCGAAGGCGCTGAGCGACGAGCAGATCACGGGTCTCGTACGGACCTACGCGGCGGCCTACCGCGAGCGGATCCACGCCCTGGCGACCGGCGCCAAGAGCGACGAGGTGCCGCCCTTCACGCTGGACACCGCCGAGGGCCCGCTCCTCGACGCGCTGCGTGACGCACGCTCGCTGACCCGTTTCGGGCTGCTGGACTCGATGACCGAGATCCGCGACTTCGAGCGCCGCTTCGCGTCGGGCGGCGGCTCCATCGAGCTGGACGCGGCCACCCGCTACAAGGTCCTCGCGGCCTTCGACGGCTACCTGGAGACGCTGCCGGAGTCGTCCCTGGACCGCCCCGACTCGTACCGGGTCAAGGACGTCGTGGGCCGCCGCGGCATCGGCATCGGCTCGGCAGGGCTGCCTTCGTACAACATCCTTCTGGAGGGCAACAGCGACGCCCTGGAGAACGATGTGGTGATCTACATCAAGCAGGCCCAGACCCCGGCCGTCTCCCGGCACATCACGGACGCCTCGATCCGCGAGTACTTCCAGCACGAGGGCCACCGCACGGTGATCTCCCAGCGCGCCCTCCAGGCGCACGCGGACCCGTGGCTCGGCTGGACCGAGCTGGACGGCGCGGGCCAGCTGGTCGCCGAGGTCTCGCCGTACGCGGTGGACCTGGACTGGGGCGACATCGACGACCCCGAGGAGATCGCGGCGGTCGTCGCCGACCTGGGCCGGGCCACCGCGACCATGCACTCGGCGGCGGACGACGAGAGCGGCCACTCGGAGCTGGTGCCGTTCTCCACCGAGCGCGCCATCGACGCGGCGATCGCGGGCGACGAGGACAGCTTCGGCGACCTGCTCGTGGACTTCGCGCACGCGTACGGCGCACGCGCGCGTGCCGACCACCAGATCTTCGTGGACCTGTTCCGCAACGGCCGGATTCCAGGTCTGTAGCCCAGCCCCCGGTCGGGCCGGCCCGTCGCCGGCTCACTTCACAGGAACCTTTTAGGGACCTCCTACAGGAGTACGTGACACACTTTCCAGCGCTATGGACATAACCGGGATCCAGCTCAGAGCCGTGCGCGCGGCGTTGTTCACGGCACTCGTCGTGACCCTCAGCACCGCGTCGCACGTGCTGCTGTCCGGGGTCCCGCTGCCGCTGGCCACCGTGGCCGCGCTCTGTGGTGCCGTCTTCGTCGTCGCGTACGCGCTGGCGGGCCGTGAGCGCGGCTTCGGGCGGATCGCCGCCCTGCTGATCCCGCTGGAGCTGGCCGCCGACACGCTGTTCACCACGGGCCAGCACGCCTGCTACGGCAGCGCGGGCGGACCCGTCACGGGCCCGCTGCGCTCCATCGGCCTCGACGTCCTGTGCGGCGGCGAGGTCGGCGCGCCGCTGGCCCGGGTGACCGGCGACGGCGACCGTGCCGCCGCCCTGCTCGCGCACGCCGACCCGGCCGCCGCCTGGCTGCTGCTCGGCGCGCACATCGGTGTGGGCCTGTTCGCGGCCGCCTGGCTGCGGCGCGGCGAGCGGGCCCTGGCCCAGCTCCTCGGCGCGGTGGCCGCGGCCACCTTCCGGCCGCTGATGCTCGCGGTCGCCGCGGTGGCCGTACGCCGCACTCCCGTACGCCCCCTGCCGCGACCCACGCTCCGGGTCGCCGTCCTGCGTACGCGGCTCTTCGTGCACTCCCTGGGACGGCGTGGACCGCCCTGCTCGGCCGTTTTCGCCTGAGCAGAGCAGAACAGTCCCCGGCCATCCGCCATCACCACGGAGAACACGATCATGAGCAAGAGGAACAGTCAGGCCGCGAAGTCGGCTGCCCGTGAACGGCTGCGCGTCGAGCGCGAGCGCGAGGCCAGGCGCAACAAGGTCAAGCGGCAGGCCATCGTCGCGGGGTCGATCGTCGCCGTCCTCGCGATAGCCGGCGGCATCGGCTACGCCGTCGTGCAGAACAACGAGCCCTCGAAGTGGGACGAGGCCGCCGACGCGAAGGTCGTCGCCCCCGCCAACACCAGCGGCACGAACGGCACGACCGTCGTGATCGGCGACTCCAAGACCGACAACACGGTCCACCTCTACGAGGACCCGCGCTGCCCGGCCTGCGCCTCCTTCGAGCAGACCGTCGGCGAGACGGTCAACAAGGGCATGGAGGACGGCGACTACAAGCTCTCCTTCACGGTCGGCACCTTCCTCGACAACAGCCTCAGCGGCGAGGGCTCGAAGAACGCGCTCAGTGCGCTCGGCGCCGCGCTGAACGTGAGCGGCGACGCGTTCCTGGAGTACAAGACCGCGCTGTACTCGACGAAGTACCACCCCGAGGAGACGAAGGACGAGTTCGCCAAGGACAGCTACCTGATCGAGGTGGCGAACACGGTGGACGCGCTCAAGAACAACAAGAAGTTCCAGGACGCCGTCGAGAAGGGCACGTACGACGCCTGGGCGATGAAGATGAGCAAGACCTTCGACACCGCCAAGGACGTCGACTCGACCCCGACCATCAAGATCAACGACAAGAAGATCGAGAACCCGAGCAGCGTGGCCGCCTGGGAGACCGCGCTCAAGGACGCGGGCGTCACCAAGTAGCGCTGATCGAGTAACGCACGGCGTAAGGGCGGGCGAACTCTTCCGAGTTCGCCCGCCCTTCGCGTCCTTCCCCTTACCGAACTACTTACTGATCAGTAATCTGATCGGCCGTGACCAGTCGCATCAGATCCCACTCCAGCCCCAACTCCCCCGGCCCGCGCCGCCGTACGGTGGTGAAGGCAGCCGCGGCCACCGCCGTCATCGGCGCCCCGCTCGCCGCCGCGCTGCCCGCCCGCGCCGCCGAGACCCCCGCGTTCCTGCACGGCGTCGCCTCCGGCGACCCGCTGCCGGACGGCATCCTGCTGTGGACCCGGGTGACGCCCACGGCCGAGGCGATGCCCGGCTCCGGACTCGGCCCGGCCATCGAGGTCGGCTGGACCGTGGCCACCGACAAGGCCTTCACCACCGTCGTGGCCAAGGGCTCCACCACCGCGTCCGCCGCCACCGACCACACCGTCAAGGCGGACATCCGCGGCCTGAAGCCCGCCACGGACTACTGGTTCCGCTTCTCCAGCGGCGGCACCGACTCGCCCACCGCCCGCACCCGCACCGCTCCCGCCCACGACGCGGCCGTCGCCTCGATGCGCTTCGGCGTCGTCTCCTGCGCCAACTGGGAGGCCGGCTACTTCTCGGCGTACCGGCATCTGGCCGCGCGCGGCGATCTGGACGCCTGGCTGCATCTGGGCGACTACATCTACGAGTACCCGACCGGCGAGTACGCGGCCCGCGGCACGGTCGTACGCCCGCACGCCCCCGCCCACGAGATCCTCACGCTCGCCGACTACCGCACCCGGCACGGGCGTTACAAGACCGACCCCGACCTCCAGGCGCTCCACCACAAGGCCCCGGTCATCGCGATCTGGGACGACCACGAACTCGCCAACGACGCCTGGTCGGGCGGCGCCGAGAACCACACCGAGGGCGCCGAGGGCACCTGGGCCGCCCGTCAGAAGGCCGCCAAGCAGGCCTACTTCGAGTGGATGCCGGTCCGGCCGGCGATCGAGGGCACCACCTACCGGCGGCTGCGCTTCGGCAGGCTGGCCGACCTCTCGCTCCTGGACCTGCGCTCGTTCCGCTCGCAGCAGGTGTCCGTCGGCAACGGCTCGGTGGACGACCCGAACCGTACGCTCACCGGCCGGGCCCAACTGGACTGGCTGAAGGCGGGCCTGAAGGCCTCGGACACCGCCTGGCGGCTGGTCGGCAACTCCGTCATGATCGCCCCGTTCGCCATCGGCTCGCTCTCCGCCGAACTGCTGAAGCCGCTCGCCGAGTTGCTCGGCCTGCCCAAGGAGGGCCTGGCCCTCAACCCCGACCAGTGGGACGGCTACACCGACGACCGCCGCGAACTGCTCGCCCATCTGCGGGACAACGCGATCCGCAACACCGTCTTCCTCACCGGCGACATCCACATGGCCTGGGCCAACGACGTGCCGTACAACGCCGGTACGTACCCGCTGTCCGCCTCCGCCGCCACCGAGTTCGTCGTCACGTCCGTGACCTCCGACAACCTCGACGACATCATCAAGGTCCCCGAGGGCACGGTCTCGGCCCTCGCCTCGCCCGTGATCCGCGCCGCCAACCGGCACGTCCACTGGGTCGACACCGACCGCCACGGCTACGGCGTCCTGGACCTCACCGCCGACCGCGCGCAGATGGACTACTACGTCGTCTCCGACCGCACGTCCGCGAACGCGACGACGTCCTGGGCCCGTTCGTACCGCACGCGCAGCGGTACGCAGAAGGTGGAACGGGTGTACGCCCCGGTGGGCTGACACCACAGAGGCACTACAGGCTCAGAGGCACTACAGGCTCAGAGGCACTACAGGCTGTCGAGGAAGCCGAGCGCCACCCGCCAGGTGGCCTCGGCGGCCTCCTCGTCGTAGTCCGGCAGGCCGGGGTCCGTGTAGATGTGCCCGGCCCCCGCGTATCTGTAGATCTCCACATCGGCACCCGCCTTGCTCATCTGGAGATACCAGGCGCTCAGCCAGTCGTCCGGCTCGAAGGCATCCGGCTCGGCGACATGCAGCTGGACCGGCAGCCCGTCCACCGAGGCACTCTCCGCGATGTCGGACGTGCCGTGCAGGAGCAGCAGCCCGCGGGCCTTGTCGTCGCCGAGCGCGAGCGTCTGCGCGGTCGCGGCACCGAACGAGAATCCGGCGTACACGAGCCCCCGCTCCGAGTACGGGGCGGCGGCCAGGATCGCGCGTCTGAGCAGCTCGTCCTTGCCGATCTCGTCCTTGAAGGTCATGCCCTCCTCGACGGTCTCGAACGTGCGCCCCTCGAAGAGGTCGGGCGTCCACACCTCGTGTCCCGCCGCGCGCAACCGGTCCGCCGCGTCCCGGACCGCGGGGCGCGGCCCGTAGGACGAATGAAAGAGCATGATGTTCATGGGCCCATGGTGCCAGCCGGGACCGACAACGCCCGTCCGAGGTGTGCACGGCTGTGGGCAGCGCGTATACGACGGGGCCTGGACCACATGTTCATGGCGGCCCCGATCCGGTTACGGTCGGAGGCATGGAGAACGTACTGCGTCCGCTGATCGTCGTCGGCGGCTCGGTCGTACTGACGCTGCTCGTCGGCTGGGCTGTCGACCGGCTGATGCGGCAGGCCGACGAACGGCACCCCGAGACGCCCCTGTGGGGCCTGCTGCGCCGCGGCCGCATCCCCTTCCAGCTCGTACTGTGCGCGGCCGTGCTGAGAGGCTCGTACGAAGAGGCGAAGCTGTTCCCGGCCCACGCGGTCGGGGTCGGCCGGACCCTGTCGCTGGTGCTCATCGGGTCGGCGGCGTGGCTGGTGATCCGGATCGCGGCGGCGATAGTGGAGACGTCGTACACCCGTTACGCCGCCGCCCACCGCGACCCGGCCCGGGTCCGCCGGGTCCGTACGCAGGTGACGCTGATCCAGCGCGTGGTCTCCGCGATCGTCGGTGTGGTCGCGGTCGCCGCGATGCTGCTGACGTTCCCCCCGATGCGGGCGGCCGGCGCCTCACTGCTCGCCTCGGCCGGCATCATCGGCATCGTCGCCGGTGTCGCCGCACAGTCCACGCTCAGCAACATGTTCGCGGGGCTGCAGATCGCCTTCGGCGACATGGTGCGACTCGGTGACGTGGTGGTGGTGAACGGCGAGTGGGGCACGGTCGACGAGATCACCCTCACCTTCCTGACCGTACGCACCTGGGACGAGCGCCGGTTCACCATGCCGGTCTCGTACTTCACGTCCCAGCCGTTCGAGAACTGGTCCCGCGGCGGCGTGCAGATGACCGGCACGGTCTTCTTCCAGCTGGACCACAGCGCGCCCGTGGAGGAGATGCGCGGCAAACTCCGCGACATCCTCCGCGAATGCCCCGCCTGGGACGGCCGCGACTACGGCCTCGCCGTCACCGACTCCACCGCCAGCACCATGGAGGTACGCGCCCTGGTCACCGCGAAGGACGCGGACGACGTCTGGACGGTACGCGTCACGGTCCGCGAACAGATGATCGCCTGGCTGACCACCCACCACCCCTACGCCCTCCCCCGGGTCAACACGGCCGACGCCCTCCTCCCACCGGGCCACCCACGCCCGAACGGCGTCGACGGCGCACCCCCGCGCAACAGCCGGGGCCGCGCGGTGGAACCACCAAGGACGGGGCGGGGGTGAGGGCCGCCCTCTGAGCGGCCTTGGCCGAGTTCGGTGCGGTACCGCGCCCCCGTAAGGGGCGCGGGGCTGTGACATATGCGGCTCCGCCGCGTGGGCGCGACCAGCCCCCACCGGCCCGCAGGTACATCATCACCTCACCGTTCTTCCAGCGGAGCGCTCAGCGCCCCCGCTCCGCCCCGCCGTTCACCTGGACCACCTGAGCCGTGATGTGTCCGGCCGCGGGTGAGGCAAGCCAGTGGAGGGTTTCGGCGACATCGCCGGGCGTGCCCGCGCGGCCCGTCGAGGTTTCGCCGATCAGACGCTCGCGGCGGGCCTCCGCCATGGCCCCGCCGAAGAACTCGGTGTCCTCGACATAGCCGGGCGCCACCAGGTTCACGGTGACGCCGCGCGGCCCCAACTGCCGGGCGAGATCGAAGGCGTACGGATGCAGCGCGGCCTTGGACGCCCCGTACGCCCCACTCCCGGAGCCCCGGTACGCGGCGATGGAGCTGAGGAACAGCACCCGCCCGCCCGGCGACGCGAGCCGCTCCCGCAGGGCCTCGGTGAGCAGCGCGGCCGTCAGCGTGTTGAGCCGGAAGTTGACGGTCCAGTTGTGCGCGACGATGTCGAGCGGGTCGTCGCCGACGGCCTCGGGTTCCAGGTTCCCGGCACCACCCGCACTGTGCACGAGCACGTCCACCGTGCCGAGTTCGGCCGCCACGAACTCCCTTACCGCCCGCACCCCTTCGACCTCGCTGAGATCGGCCGCGTACGTGAGCGCCCCGGGCACCTCCGCCTTCTCCAGCACCTCGGCTCTGCGCCCGAGCAGCAGCACCCGGTCCCCGTCCGCCGCGAACATCCGGGCCGCGGCAAGCCCGATACCCGTACCGCCTCCGCTGATCACCACGTTGCGTGCCATGGGGGAGACCCTACGAAGAGATAACTGCACAATGCAACGAGCTCTTGCGGACGGTCACCTCAGGCCCCGATCACCTCAGGCTACGCACATCCAGATGCCGCAACACCCGGTCCACGATCTCCGGATCGGCCCCGGGCTCACTCCGTGCCGCCAGCACCTCGTGCCGGGCCGCCGACAGCATCTCCCCCTGAATGCGCCGGACCCGTTTGATCCGCCGGACCCGCTGTTCATGAGCCTCGCGTCGCTCGTCCTCCGCCAGTTCGGGGCTGATCCGCAGCCCGATGTCGAGGGCCCGGCGCAGCAACTGCTCCAGGAGCTCGTCCGACAGCTCCTCGACCTCCTCGATCTCCCGGAGCCGCCGTTTCGCCGCCTTGGCCGCCCGCAGGGCCAGCCCCTTCTCGAACTCCTTCTCCCTCCCTGTGTCGGCCCGCACCCCCAGCCTGCGAACGAGCCACGGCAGAGTCAGCCCCTGCACGACGAGCGTCGCCATGATCACCCCGAACGCGATGAAGATGATCTCGTCCCGGTTCGGGAACGCCGAACCGTCGTCCATCTCCAGCGGAATGGCCAGCGCGAGGGCCGCGGAGGCCACCCCGCGCATCCCCGCCCACCACATGACGACGGTCTCCCGCGAACTCATGGGAATGTCCTCGTCGTAGTCCCGCTTCGCGTGCAGCCGCTTGGTGAGCCAGGTGGCGGGCAGCAGCCAGGCCAGCCGTACGAACACGACGACGCCCACGATCGCGGCGGCCCACCCGAGCAGTTCGGTCCACCGCCCGGCCGCCGTACTGATCGCGTTGTGCAGTTCGAGCCCGATGAGCCCGAACGCGACCCCGGTGACCAGTGTGTCGACCACGTCCCAGAAGGTGTGCCCGGCGAGCCGCACCATGACGTCGTCGCCGTCGGTCGCGTACTCCGCCAGGAACAGTGCCGTGGTGAGCACGGCCAGCACCCCGGACCCGTGCAGTTCCTCGGCCAGTACGTACGAGGCGAACGGCACCAGCAGCGTCAGCCCGACCTGCAGCGTCGCGTCCCCGAGGAAGTCCATCAGCCGGTTGGTGGCCCATCCGAGCGCCAGCCCGACGGCGACCGCGACCACGGCGGACAGCACGAGGTCCAGCGCGGCACTCGGCAGCGAGAAGGTGCCGCTGACGGCGGCCGCGATGGCCACGTGGTACAGCACGATGGCCGTCACGTCGTTGAACAGCCCCTCGCCCTCCAGGATCGACACCAGCCGGCGCGGCAGCCCGAGCTGCCCCGCGACGGCGGTCGCCGCGACCGGGTCGGGCGGTGCGACGAGCGCGCCGAGCGCCACGGCGGCGGCGATCGGCAGCCCCGGCACGATCGCGTGGGCGACCACGGCCACCACGACGGTGGTGACGAACACCAGCGCCACGGCGAGCAGGAAGATCGGCCGTTTGTTGGCCGTGAACTGCCGCCAGGAGGTGCGCCGCACGGCGGCGTAGAGCAGTGGCGGCAGCAGCGCGGGCAGAATCAGCTCGGGCGGGATGTCCACGTTCGGTACGAAGTCGAGGACGGCCAGCACGATCCCGAGCAGCGTCATGAGCACCGGGGAAGGGAGCCGCAAGCGGTCCCCGAGCGGGACACTCACCACGGCCCCGAGCAACAGCACGAACAACAGGGCCAGCTGATCCACGGTCAGTGCTCCGAAGGGTCTGGACGATCACACGAGCAGACATCCAGCGTGCCACTGAAGGACGGGCGCGGGTGAACCCCCGCCGGGGCCCGGGCGAACACCCGCCCGGGCGGGCCCGTCTCCGGGCTAGAGAGAGCGCCGCATCGCCCGGTGCGGTATCCCGGCGTCGGGGAACTCAGGCCCGTACGCCACGTATCCCAGCCGCTCGTAGAACCCCAGCGCATGCGTCTGCGCGTGCAGATCGACCACCGCCAGCCCAAGCGCGCGTGCCGCGTCCTCGATCCCCCGGACGAGCGCGATCCCGACGCCGAGCCCCCGTGCGGCCTTCACGACGGCGAGCCGTCCCAGGGCCCCGACGCCGGACTCACCGCCGGTCTTGGCCGCCGCCACCTCGCCGTACAGCAGCCGTCCCGCGCCCAGCGGCAATCCGTCGTCCCGCACGGCGACCACATGCACGGCATCGGCGTCGTACGTGTCGTACTCAAGGTCCGGAGAGACCCCCTGCTCGACCACGAAGACGTCCTTCCGCACCGCGAAACAGGCCTCACGGTCGGCGGGGTCCTCGGCGACCCGCACCACGTAGGACGGCACGTAGGGCGGCGAACTCATGCGTAGCTTTCCTCCCGGACGCGGTCCAGCGCCTGCTGAAGATCCTCGGGATAGCCGCACTCGAACTCGACCCACTGGCCGTCCCCGGGGTGCTCGAAACCGAGCTTCACGGCGTGCAGCCACTGCCGGGTGAGACCGAGCCGCTTACTGAGAGTCGGGTCGGCGCCGTACGTCAGGTCGCCGACGCAGGGGTGCCGGTGGGCCGCCATGTGGACGCGGATCTGATGCGTACGCCCGGTCTCCAGCTTGATGTCGAGCAGCGAGGCCGCGCGGAACGCCTCGATCAGGTCGTAGTGCGTGATCGAGGGCTTGCCCTCGGCCGTGACCGCCCACTTGTAGTCGTGGTTCGGGTGCCGTCCGATGGGTGCGTCGATGGTGCCGCTGGTCGGATCCGGGTGGCCCTGCACGAGCGCGTGGTAGCGCTTGTCGACCGTGCGCTCCTTGAACTGGCGCTTCAGCGACGTGTACGCGTACTCCGACTTGGCCACCACCATCAGGCCCGAGGTGCCCACGTCCAGGCGGTGCACGATGCCCTGGCGCTCGGCGGCGCCGGAGGTCGAGATCCGGTACCCGGCGGCGGCGAGGCCGCCGATGACCGTGGGACCCGACCAGCCGGGACTCGGGTGCGCGGCCACGCCGACGGGCTTAACGATCACGACCACGTCATCGTCGTCGTGCACGATCTCCATGCCCTCGACGGGCTCGGCGACGATCTGCACGGGCGCGGGTGCCTGCGGCATCTCCACTTCCAGCCAGGCACCGCCGTGCACCCGCTCGGACTTCCCGACCACCGAGCCGTCGACCGTGACCTTCCCCGCCGCGGCAAGCTCGGCGGCCTTCGTGCGGGAGAAGCCGAACATGCGTGAAATGGCGGCGTCTACGCGCTCGCCCTCCAGGCCGTCGGGCACGGGCAGGTTGCGGATCTCGGGAACGGTGCTCACCCGTCGAGTATGCCGGACGGCTCCGACAACACCTGACCAGAACCGAACGCCAGTGCCCAAGGACACCCGTGGACCGGCCGGTACGTCAGTCCTTGTGGACGGTCCCGTCCGGGTCCAGGCCGCGGAACGACAGCAGCACGATCAGGATGCCGCCGCAGACGATCGCGGAGTCGGCGAGGTTGAAGACCGCGAAGTGCTTGGGCGCGATGAAGTCGACGACGGCACCCTCGAAGACGCCCGGCGAGCGGAAGATCCGGTCGGTGAGGTTGCCGAGCGCACCGCCGAGGAGCAGGCCGAGCGCGATCGCCCAGGGCACGCTGTAGAGCTTGCGGGCGAGCCGGGCGATCACCACGATCACCGCGGCGGCGATCATCGTGAAGATGATCGTGAAGGCCTCACCGAAGCCGAAGGCCGCGCCCGCGTTGCGGATCGCCTCGAACCTCAGCCAGTCCCCGATGATCTCGATCGGCTCGTGGTGCTCCAGCTTCGCGACCACGATCATCTTGCTGATCAGGTCCAGCGCGTACGCCAGGACGGCCACCGTGAAGAGCACGGCGATCCGGCGCCTGCCCCTGGGCCGCTCGGCCTCGGCCCGCGCCTCGCCGGAACCGGAGTCGGCGCCGGACGGCTCGGCCGGGCTCCGCGTCTCCTCGGCGTCGGACCGGTCGCCCGGCGCCGCGCTCTTGTCGGTCTGCTCCGGCTCGGCTCCCGCCGCGTCCGGGGTATCCGGCGTACCGATGATGCGCTCCGCCTCTGCCACGTGAGTCCCTCAACCTAGGTGCCTGACTGAGGACGAGAGTACGGCACCGCCTCCCGCGCACAGGTGCTCAGGAGGCGCACCGGACCGATCAGTAGCGGCGCTCCTGCTTCTGCTTGCACTCGACGCACAGGGTGGCGCGCGGGAAGGCCTGCATACGGGCCTTCCCGATGGCGTTGCCGCAGTTCTCGCAGAGCCCGTACGTGCCCGTGTCCAGCCGGTCGAGGGCGCGCTCGGTCTGCTCCAGCATCTCCCGGGCGTTGGCCGCGAGCGCCATCTCGTGCTCGCGTGTGATGTTCTTCGTGCCGGTGTCCGCCTGGTCGTCGCCGGCTCCGTCCCCTGAGTCGCGCATCAGTCCCGCCAGGGACTCTTCTGAGTGGGTGATCTCGGCGCGCAGCCGCAGCGCCTCGGAGAGCAGCTCCGCGCGCGCCTCCGTGACCTCGACCGTTGTCCAGGGGGCCTCACCGGGACGTACCGCCAGCTCGCCGGGCTCCGCCGCGGCGATCCGCGCTTTGGGGACCTCGGTGGCCTTCTTCGCCGCCGTGGCCGTGCCAGGAGTCTTCTTCGCAACCACCGTCGTGGCTCCCGTCGTCTTCGCGGCCTCGGCCGCATCCTCGGCCGCGGAAGCGGCCGCCTTCTTGGCCGTACGTGTGCTCTTCCTGGCCGTCCGCTTGGAGACGGCCCTCGCGGGGGCCCGCGTCTCGGCGGCACCCTCCTCACCCACGCCCTGCACGGCGGCGGCCCCGGATTCAGCGCCCTTCCCGGCAGCCTTCCCGCCCCCGCCCCTCATGACCGCACCACCGGCCTTCGCCCCGGCCGCCGTCTCACCCACTGCCTTCTCGTCAACCACTTCACCAGCCACCCCGGCGGCAGCAGCCTTCTGAGCAGCCTTTCCCGCAGAACCGACTTTCGTACCGACTCGCTCGGCAGGGACGCTCGCCGCAGCCGCCTTCTTCCCGGAGACGGTCTTCGCACCGGCCTTCTTCACAGAGCCGCTCGTCCCACTCGCCTTCTTCTCGGCCGCCTTCTTCGTGGAGGCAGCCTTCGTGGAAGCGGCCTCGGCAGAGGCGCTGGCTGTGGCCGCCTTCTTTGTGGAGGCGGCCACCGAAGAGCCACTCACCCTGCCCGCCTTCTTCGTAGGGGCGGATTTCACGTCGGCCTTCTTGGCGGAGGCGCTCGTCGTGCTCGCCTTCTTCGGAGGGACGGAATCAGTGCCGGCCCGCTTCGCGGGGGCGCCCACCGCACCCACCTCCGCCGTGGGGACGGATTTCGTGCCACCCCTCTTCCCAGAGACGCCAGCCGTGCCGCCCCTCTCCGCAGCGGTGACCTTCGCCATCGCGCCTTCCGAAGAGCCCCCCTTCGCCGCCGCCACCTTCACAGGAGGCGCCTTCGCCACGCCCGCCTTCGCCGCCGCCACCTTCACAGGAGGCGCCTTCGCCACGCCCGCCTTCTCCGCAGCGGCCGCCTTCTTACCAGCCCTCTCCGCAGCGGTGGCCTTCGCCATCGCTCCCTCCGAAGAGCCCCCCTTCGCCGCCGCCACCTTCACAGGAGGCGCCTTCGCCACGCCCGCCTTCTCCGCAGCGGCCGCCTTCCTACCGGCCCTCTCCGTAGAGGTCGCCTTCGCAGCGGCCGTCTTCACAGGAGCCGCCTTCGTATCGGCGCTCTTCGTAACAGCCGTTTCCATGGCCGCCCCCTTCGAAGCGTCCTTCTTCGCGACAGCCGCTTCCGTAGTGGCCCTCTTCGGGGCGACCGCCCCCTTCGTGGCCCTCTTCGTAGCGCTCGCCTCCGCACCGGCCTTCTTCGAAACGACAGGCTTCGACGCGGTCGACTTCAGGCCGGCCGCCTTCGACCCGGCCGACTTCGACGCCGCCGCCTTCGACCCCGCCGATCTCGTGCCGACAGTCTTCGTGGCCGCCTTCTTCACACCGGCAGCCGTTTCCACTGCGTCAGCCGCCTTCACAGCGCCAGCCCCCTGCCCGGCGCCAACTCTCTTCACACCGGCAGCCGTCTCCGCTGCACCAGCCCCTTTCACAGCGCCGCCGGTCCCCTCGACGCCCACGTTCTTCTGAGCCCCCGCCGTCTTCGGGGCCCCAGCCTTCTGCCTCGCCGCCTTCCTGCCCCCACCGGCCTCAACGCCAACCCGAGCCCCGGCCCCGGCCCCAGTAGCGCCAGTGGACCCAGCACTCCCCCGGACCGTCTTCACCGCCTTCGCGGCACCCCTCGCAGCCCCCTTGACGGCACCTTTCGCAGCATCCCTCGCCCCTTTCCCCGCCCCACCCGACGTGCGCTTCTTGCCGCTCACATCCTTGGCCGCCGCCCCGGCGCCATCAGCCGCCCCCATGGATCTGCCGGACGCCGACTGCTGTACGGCGGTCTTTTTCGCCACCATGGCCGCGGCCCCTTCACATATTGTGATCTTGCTCGCGAATCGTGCTGGGACGATAAATCGACTTGAGTCCCGCGGCAACGGGGCACGCCGCCCGATTCGCCCGCCCCGCGGCTACCGCGCGGCGAGTCTGCAAGCGTTGTGCCCAGCTCCCCGCCGGGTAATCCGCCGAGCCGGCCGTCCCAGGACGCAGACCCGGCCCCGTCGGCATTCGGGTCAGTCCGCACGCCTGCCCCACCCCGCGCGGGCCCCCGCCCGCGGACCCCGGAAAACCGGTCGGCCGCTGTCGGTCCGGCGCCGTACACTGGGCGGAGCGAGAAGCGTGGATGGGGACGAGTAGCGGCGTACGCAGCCAGGAGCGACCCGGGGACGGTGTGAGCCCGGGGGCCAGCGCGACGTGAAGATCACCCCGGAGCCGCCGGAAGAAAGCCGCAGCCGAGAGGCACGAAAGGCAGCGGTCGGTAGACCCGGCATCGCGACCCCAATGAGGGGGCTCACCGGCGCGTACGAGGCGGCGGAGGGCCAAGGAGGGTGGTACCGCGGGAGCGCGCCGCACACGGCGTACGTGACAGCTACTACGTAGCAGCACAGGCTCTCGTCCCTCCGGACGGAAGGCAGAAAGTCCGCCGGAGGAAGCTCGTTGAACACGCAGCCGAGTACACAGCCGCAGTACCGCCAGGTGCCCGCCCAGGTCGACCTGTCCGCCCTCGAGCACGCCGTGCTTGACTTCTGGCGCGAGCAGAAGATCTTCGCCAAGAGCCTGGAGCAGTCCGAGGGCCGCCCCGAGTGGGTGTTCTACGAGGGCCCGCCCACCGCCAACGGCATGCCCGGCGCCCACCACATCGAGGCCCGCGTCTTCAAGGACGTCTTCCCGCGCTTCCGCACCATGCGCGGCTACCACGTGGCCCGCAAGGCCGGCTGGGACTGCCACGGCCTCCCGGTGGAGCTGGCGGTCGAGAAGGAGCTCGGCTTCACCGGCAAGAAGGACATCGAGGCGTACGGCATCGCCGAGTTCAACGCCAGGTGCCGCGAGTCCGTGACCCGCCACACCGACGCCTTCGAAGAGCTCACGACCCGCATGGGTTACTGGACGGACCTCAAAGACCCCTACCGCACCATGGACCCCGAGTACATCGAGTCCGTGTGGTGGTCGCTCAAGGAGATCTTCAACAAGGGCCTGCTGGTCCAGGACCACCGCGTCGCCCCCTGGTGCCCCCGCTGCGGCACGGGCCTGTCCGACCACGAACTGGCGCAGGGCTACGAGACGGTCGTCGACCCCTCGGTGTACGTCCGTTTCCCGCTCACCTCCGGTCCCCTCGCGGGCGAGGCCGCGCTCCTGGTG
Organism: Streptomyces sp. NPDC050704; assembly: GCF_040654355.1. Classification (NCBI taxonomy): domain Bacteria; kingdom Bacillati; phylum Actinomycetota; class Actinomycetes; order Kitasatosporales; family Streptomycetaceae; genus Streptomyces; species Streptomyces sp. NPDC050704. The sequence goes on from NZ_JBFAHW010000057.1 coordinate 15,779, forward strand.
TGGACGACGACCCCGTGGACCCTGGTGTCGAACACCGCGGTCGCCGCACACGCCGGAGTCACCTACGTGGTCGCGACGAACGGTGAGGAGAAGCTGGTAGTCGCCGAGCCGCTCGTCGAGAAGGCGCTCGGCGAGGGCTGGGAGACCACCGGCCAGTCCTTCACCGGCGCCGAGATGGAGCGCTGGTCGTATCAACGTCCGTTCGAGCTCGTGAAGTTCCCGGCGGACGTGACCACCCACTACGTGGTGAACGCCGACTACGTGACGACCGAGGACGGTACGGGTCTGGTCCACCAGTCCCCCGCTTTCGGTGAGGACGACCTCAAGGTCTGCCGCGCGTACGGCCTGCCGGTCGTGAACCCCGTCCGCCCCGACGGCACCTTCGAGGAGGACGTCCCGCTCGTAGGCGGTGTCTTCTTCAAGAAGGCCGACGAAAAGCTCACCGAGGACCTCCAGAACCGCGGCCTGCTCTTCAAGCACACCCCGTACGAGCACAGCTACCCGCACTGCTGGCGCTGCCACACCGCGCTCCTCTACTACGCGCAGCCGTCCTGGTACATCCGCACCACGGCCGTCAAGGACCGCCTCCTCCAGGAGAACGAGAAGACCAACTGGTTCCCGGACTCGGTCAAGCGCGGCCGCTACGGCGACTGGCTGAACAACAACATCGACTGGGCGCTCTCCCGCAGCCGCTACTGGGGCACCCCGCTCCCCCTGTGGACCTGCGACGAGGGTCACCTCACCTGCGTCGGCTCGCTCACGGAGCTGTCCGAGCTGACCGGCACCGACCAGTCGGACCTGGACCCGCACCGCCCGTTCATCGACGAGGTCACGTTCGCCTGCCCCCAGGACGGCTGCGGCCGGACGGCCACCCGCGTCCCGGAGGTCATCGACGCCTGGTACGACTCGGGTTCGATGCCGTTCGCGCAGTGGGGCTACCCGTACAAGAACAAGGAGCTCTTCGAGAGCCGCTACCCGGCGCAGTTCATCTCGGAGGCCATCGACCAGACCCGCGGCTGGTTCTACACGATGATGGCGGTCGGCACGCTGGTCTTCGACAAGTCGTCGTACGAGAACGTCGTGTGCCTGGGCCACATCCTCGCCGAGGACGGCCGCAAGATGTCCAAGCACCTGGGCAACATCCTGCAGCCGATCCCGCTGATGGACCAGCACGGGGCGGACGCGGTCCGCTGGTTCATGGCGGCCGGCGGCTCCCCCTGGGCGGCCCGCCGCGTCGGCCACGGCACGATCCAGGAGGTGGTGCGCAAGACCCTCCTCACGTACTGGAACACGGTCGCCTTCCAGGCCCTGTACGCGCGCACGTCCGGCTGGGCGCCCAGCGAGGCCGACCCGGCCCCGGCGGACCGCCCGGTCCTCGACCGCTGGCTCCTCTCCGAACTCCACGCGCTCACCGACCAGGTGACGCAGGCTCTGGAGGCGTACGACACCCAGCGCGCGGGCAAGCTCCTGTCGGCGTTCGTCGACGACCTGTCCAACTGGTACGTACGCCGTTCGCGTCGCCGCTTCTGGCAGGGCGACAAGGCCGCGCTGCGCACGCTCCACGAGGTCGTCGACACCGTCACGCGGCTGATGGCCCCGCTGACCCCGTTCATCACCGAGCGGGTCTGGCAGGACCTGATCACGCCAGTCACTCCGGACGCCCCCGAGTCCGTACACCTGTCGTCCTGGCCGGAGGCGGACCTGTCCGTCATCGACCCGGAGCTGTCGAAGCAGATGGTGCTCGTACGCCGTCTCGTGGAGCTGGGCCGTGCCACGCGCGCGGAGTCGGGTGTGAAGACGCGCCAGCCGCTGTCCCGCGCGCTGGTCGCCGCGACCGGGTTCGAGGCGCTGGACCGCGAGCTGCACGCGCAGATCACGGAGGAGCTGAACGTCTCCTCGCTGGCGTCCCTGAGCGAGGTCGGCGGTTCGCTGGTCGACACCACGGCGAAGGCGAACTTCCGCGCGCTGGGCAAGCGGTTCGGCAAGGGCGTCCAGGCGGTGGCCAAGGCCGTCGCCGAGGCCGACGCGGCCGCGCTGTCCCTGGCCCTGCGCGCGGGCACGGCGTCGGTGGAGGTCGACGGCGAGACCGTCAGCCTTGCTCCGGACGAGGTGATCATCACAGAGACCCCGCGCGAGGGCTGGTCCGTAGCCTCGGACTCCGGTGCGACGGTCGCCCTCGACCTGGAGCTCACGGAGGAGCTGCGCCAGGCGGGCCTCGCCCGTGACGCGATCCGCCTCATCCAGGAGGCCCGCAAGAACAGCGGGCTCGACGTGGCCGACCGGATCGCCCTGCGCTGGACCTCCACGGACCTGAAGGTCACCGCGGCGCTCACCGAGCACTCCGCCCTGATCGCCGACGAGGTCCTCGCCACGGACTTCGGCCAGGGTGCGGCGGACGACGCGTACGGGGATCCGTTCACGGACGAGCCGCTGTCGCTGACGTTCCGCCTCCGCAAGGCGTAGCAGAGGCACGGCGGAGGCGTAGCGGCAACCTCGAAGGCCCGGGCCCACCAAGGATCTTGGTGGGCCCGGGCCTTCGGCGTTGCGTGCCCGCGTACAGGCGTGCGGCGGTACGGCAAAAGGGCGGGGCCCCCGGAGAACCGGGGGCCCCGCCCTGAACGCTGCCGACGCCTAAGGCGTACCGGAGGCCGTCAGTTGTCGTCCTCGTCGATCAGGAAGCCACGCATCGGCGAGGGCGCCTGCTGCATGGGCGACGGGCCCTGCGGCCGCACCGGCGCCATCGGCTGGGTCATGGCCGGCGTCATCTGCTGCTGACCGCCGTAGGACGGGGCGGCGGGAGCCGGTCCGCCCATCTGCTGGCCACCGTAGGACGGCGCACCGGCCCCGGCCGGAGCCATGGACGGCGACGACGACGGCAGCGAGGCGGTCGCCGGCGTACGCGGCGGGGCCAGCGAGTCGTCGGCCTGGGTCTCCAACTGACGCAGCTGCGACTCCAGGTAGGACTTCAGACGCGTGCGGTACTCGCGCTCGAAGCCGCGCAGGTCCTCGACCTTGCGCTCCAGCGTGGCGCGGGCGGACTCCAGGGAGCCCATCGCGACGCGGTGCTTCTCCTGCGCGTCCCGCTCCAGAGCGTCGGCCTTGGCACGGGCGTCGCGCTCCAGACCCTCGGCGCGGCTGCGGGCCTCGCCGACGATCTTGTTGGCCTCGGAACGGGCCTCGGCGATCGCCTGGTCGGCGGTCTGCTGGGCGAGCGAGAGCACACGAGCGGCGCTGTCGCCGCCGGGGCCCTGGCCGGGCTGACCCATCTGCGGTCCGTGACCGCCCATCGGGCCACCCATGGGACCGCCCATCGGGCCGCCCATCTGCTGGGGCATCTGCTGCTGCATCTGCCCTTGCATCTGACCCTGCATCGGGCCGGGCCCCTGGCCCATCTGACCCTGCATCGGGCCGGGCCCCTGGCCCATCTGACCCTGCATCGGGCCACCCTGGCCCTGCTGGCCCTGGGAACTGGGACCCGCGGGCAACTGCGGCGCACCGCTGGGCAGCTGGGGCGGACCGCCCATGGGGCCGCCCATCTGCTGCTGCGGCGGGCCCGATATGCCGGCGGGTACGGGAGCACCGGGACCGCGCATGCCCTGCGGCGGGCCCTGCTGCTGTTGCTGCTGCTGATCCTGCTGTTCGGGCGGCTTGCGCATGCCCTGCTGTTGGTTCTGCGCGGCGGCGCGTGTGGCGGCAGCCAGCTTGGCGCGCAGATCCTCGTTCTCGCGGAGCAGGCGGGTCAGTTCGGCTTCGACCTCATCGAGGAAGGCATCGACCTCGTCCTCGTCATAGCCTTCTCGGAGGCGAACGGTCGTGAACTGCTTGTTCCGCACGTCCTCGGGGGTCAACGGCATCTCTTCACCTCAACGTAGTCGTCGGCATCGTCGGCGTTCGGCAAGACCGTATCGTTCACAGCCGGCTCACAACGGAGATCAGGATGTAGACGATGATCATCAGTACGAAGAAGGACAGGTCGAGCGCCACGCCCCCGAGACGCAGCGGCGGGATGAACCGCCGCAGAAGCTTGAGCGGTGGATCAGTGACAGTGTAGGTGGCCTCAAGAACGACCACCATGGCCTTGCCGGGTTGCCATGAGCGGGCGAACTGGAAGACGTAGTCCATGACCAACCGGAAGATCAGCACGATGAGGAAACACATCAGCGCGACGTAGAGAACCTGCGCAACCACGCTCATGATCCGTGCGTCCCTCTCCCCTGTTTCAGTGTCTTGTCCGGTCCTGCGTCTCAGCTCTGGTTGAAGAACCCGCCCTCTGCGATGCGAGCCTTGTCCTCCGCCGTGACATCGACGTTAGCAGGCGACAACAGGAACACCTTCTGCGTCACCCGCTCGATGCTGCCGTGAAGACCAAACACCAGACCAGCCGCAAAGTCGACAAGTCGCTTGGCGTCTGTGTCATCCATCTCAGTCAGATTCATGATCACCGGGGTGCCCTCACGGAAGTGTTCCCCGATGGTACGGGCCTCGTTGTAGGTCCGGGGGTGCAGAGTGGTGATCCTGTACGGCTCTCGTTCCGACACGACCTTGGGCATGATCACCGGTGCGTTCTTCTCCATGCTTTGACGTTCTTGTGTGATGGATGCCACGGGCGCGATCCGCGCCGGACGTCCTGATTCCGCGGACAGCGAAGCGGAATGCGACACGGGATCGCGCTGCACCGGAGGCTGCACCACTCGTACCGATTCGTCCCTTTGGGACTGATGCGGCTGGTGCGACTGATGCGACGGCTCGTGCCGTCGGCGGTCCCGCTCGGGCTCCGGGTCAAGCTCGGGCTCGAAGTCGTCGTCGGGGTCGAAACCCCTGCCGTCGTACCCATCGTCCTCCACGAGGCCGAGGTAGACCGCCATCTTGCGCATCGCGCCGGCCATTGCTCTGAGTCCTCCGCTCTGTGGTGGATCGGCTGACTAGTTGCCAAGTGCCCGCGATCCACGAGGTCGTACGCCCGCCTATCGGCGGTAATGACCATATTTTCTGCTGTGGTCCGACTTCTTGGCGACGTTACCCGAGCCCGGGGCGGACGCCGAGTACCGCGGTGCCGACGCGTACATGTGTCGCTCCGGCCGCCACGGCCTGTTCGAGGTCCGCACTCATCCCTGCCGAGACCATGTTCGCAGCCGGATGGGCCCGGCGCAGGTCAGTCGACAAATCCATCAGCCGCTCGAACGCCGCCTGTTGGCGCCCCGCGTACGGTCCGGTGAGCGGCGCGACGGTCATCAGTCCGCCGAGCCGCAGTCCCGGTGCCGACGCGACGAGCTCGCCCAACTCCGCGATGCCGTCGGCCCCCACACCGCCCCGCTCGCCCCGCCCGCCCTCGTCCGCGTCGAGGGCGACCTGGATGAGGCAGCTCACCTCACGTTCCACCCGTACCGCCTCCTTGGACAGGGCCGAGACGAGCCGGGCCCGGTCGACGGACTGCACGACATCCGCGTAACCGACCACCGAGCGCACCTTGTTGGTCTGCAGCTGGCCGACGAAATGCCACGAGAGGGGCAGCTCGGAGCAGGCCGCGGCCTTGGGCGCCGCGTCCTGGTCCCGGTTCTCGGCGACATGGCGCACACCGAGTTCCGACAGGATCCACACATCGTCGGCGGGATAGGTCTTGGTGACCACGATCAGGGTCACCTCTTCACGTTTGCGCCCGGCGGCCGTGCACGCCGCCGCGATGCGTTCTTCCACTTGCGCCAGATTTCCGGCGAGTTGAGCCTTACGGTCCGTCATGCCCCATCAGTCCAGCCAGACATAGCCCGCCAGCCGACCCGTGGTGCGGTCGCGGCGGTACGAGAAGTGGTCCTTGGACTCGAGCGTGCACACCGGAGACTGCTCCCGGTCGCGCACCCCGAGCCTTTCCAGCTGCGCGAGCACCCCGGCGGTCACGTCGACCGCCGGCGTGCCCCAACTGGTCTCGGCGTACGCCGCGGGCTCGACGGCCGCGACCTCGGCGCGCATCGTGTCCGGCACTTCGTAGCAGCGGCCGCAGACGGCGGGGCCGGTACGGGCGACGATCCGGGCCGGCTCGGCGCCGAGTCCGACCATGGCCGCGACGGCGGCGGGCACGACCCCGGCGACCATACTGGGCCGTCCCGCGTGGGCGGCGGCCGCGATCCCGGCGACGGGGTCGGCGAGCAGGACCGGCGTGCAGTCCGCGGAGAGCACGGCGAGGGCGAGTCCCCGCCGTGCGGTGACGACCGCGTCGACCTCCGGCACCGGACTATCTCCCCACGGTCCGTCGACCACGGCGACCTCGGCCCCGTGCACCTGGTTCATCCAGACCACGCGCTCCGGCTCCAGGCCCAGGGACCTGGCGGCCAGCTCACGATTCGCGCGTACGGCTTCGGGGTCGTCGCCGACCGCTCCGCCGAGATTGAGCTCCTCGTGCGGAACGGCGCTCACCCCGCCCCACCGGTCGGTGAAGGCGAAGTGCGCGCCGCCCGCTGTGCTCGTTCCGGAGCGCTGTCCTATCACTTGAGGAAGTCCGGCACGTCCAGCTCTTCGGCCGCGCTGTCCGAGTAGGTCCGCGACGGCGGGACCGGCGGGGAGACCGGGGGCAGGTCGTGGCTCACGGGCTCCTGGGCGGGCTCCGGCGACTCCTTCGGCGTGACGCTGCCGAGGGAGCCGAAGGACGGGCGGCTGTCGGAAGAACGTGCCGGCGTGGGCTCCTCGCGCTTGGCGGAGGACGAGCCGAGCACGTTGTCCCGCTTGGACGGCGGCTGACCGCCGTCGAAGCCGGCGGCGATGACGGTGACCCGTACCTCGTCGCCGAGCGCGTCGTCGATGACCGCGCCGAAGATGATGTTGGCCTCGGGGTGTGCGGCCTCGCTCACCAGCTGGGCGGCCTCGTTGATCTCGAACAGGCCGAGGTCGGAGCCGCCGGAGATGGAGAGCAGCACACCGCGAGCACCGTCGATGGAGGCTTCGAGAAGCGGCGAGGAGATCGCCATTTCCGCCGCCGCCACCGCGCGGTCGTCGCCGCGGGCCGAGCCGATGCCCATGAGGGCCGAACCCGCCTCGGACATCACGGACTTGACGTCGGCGAAGTCGAGGTTGATCAGGCCGGGCGTGGTGATGAGATCGGTGATGCCCTGAACACCGGACAGCAGCACCTGGTCCGCGGACTTGAACGCGTCAAGCACGCTGACCTGGCGGTCCGAGATGGACAGCAGCCGGTCGTTCGGGATGACGATGAGGGTGTCGACCTCTTCGCGGAGCTCGGCGATGCCGTCCTCCGCCTGATTGGCGCGGCGCCGGCCCTCGAAGGTGAAGGGGCGGGTGACCACGCCGATGGTGAGGGCGCCCAGCGAGCGGGCGATGTTGGCCACGACGGGCGCGCCGCCGGTGCCTGTGCCACCGCCTTCACCGGCTGTCACGAAGACCATGTCGGCCCCCTTGAGGACCTCCTCGATCTCCTCGCGGTGGTCTTCGGCGGCCTTGCGGCCGACGGCCGGATTGGCTCCGGCGCCGAGTCCGCGGGTGAGTTCCCGGCCGACGTCGAGCTTGACGTCGGCGTCGCTCATCAACAGCGCCTGGGCGTCAGTGTTGATGGCGATGAACTCGACACCCTTGAGACCGACCTCGATCATCCGGTTGATGGCATTGACACCACCGCCGCCGACACCGATGACTTTGATGACTGCGAGGTAGTTCTGCGGTGCTGCCACGTCGAAGGCCTCTCGCCTCGAGTTACGTGTCGCCGCCTCGCTGTCTCGCGATCCGACGACTGATGCCGAATGGGACGGTCCGAACGCCGACCCGAACCCTAACGCTGAAGTTTAGGGTTACCAGTGTGTCTGTTCCTTGGACTCTTCCGAACAGGACACTAAGTCGACAAGTGGCGCACGTTCAACGAACACGCCGAACCTCCCGTTTTTCTTTTCACCCTATGTGATCAGCCGTAGCGCTGCCCAACCAGGGTGCTGGCCTGCGCATATGTGCGTCAACTCCCCGATGACGCAGGGGCGGTGGGAACGCTGACGTCGAAGTGCCGCGCCTCCGGAGCGGCTTTCATGAGAGCGGCCAGCGTCCTGGCCTTGGCGCGGCCCTTCTCGCCGCTCCCCCACGCGACAGTACGGTTCCCGCTCAGCTCCAGCGAGATGGAGTCGTACGAACGGACCTTGACGACCTGGGTGTCGCGCGCGACAACGGCCGGAAGAGAACCCGCGACGCGAACCGCCGCACGCACCAGCCGGCCGGTGCCGAAGCGGCGCAGGCCCAGGGACCCCGAGGACTCGCCCACAGCCAATTCCAGTGCGGGCACCCCCTTCGGGGCCTGCGAAACCGTGGCATATCGCACGCCCCCGGCGTCCACTTCGGTGAACTTTCCACCCTTTTCGACAATGAGGACCGGAGTACGTTCGGTCACTTTCAGCCCGATTTCATGAGGCCAGGAACGGACGACATCAACCGAGTCAATTCGGGGCAATTTCCGGCGCAGTCTTGCCTCAATCACATCGGTGTCGACGGAAATCAACGGCGCTCCGACCGGAACGTCGGCCGCCTCCCGGACCTGCTCGGCCGTCAGAACCCGCGTCCCGGACGCCGAAACGCGCTCCACGCGCAGCCACTGCGAACCGTAGAGCACCCAGCTGCCGCCCGCACCGAGCATGACCACACAGACGAGCAGAATGACGAGCGTACGAGGCGCGGGAAGCCGCTTGAGGGCGGGCAGCCGCTTGAAGCGGGGCGGCCGGGGCGGGCCGGAGTCGGAATCCTGTCGGTCTTGCCGTTCGCCGCGTTCGGCGGCGGTCGGTCCGGCCACGCTCCCCCTGCCTTCTGCCACGCCCTAGCGGCGTGACGCGATCGCCTCGTACACCATCCCGACGAGCAGGTCGTCGGCGTCCCTGCGGCCGAACTCGGAGGCGGCGCGGGACATCTCGAACAGCCGGTGCGGATCGGCCAGCACGGGCAGGACGTTGCTCTGCACCCACTGGGGCGTCAGTTCCGCGTCGTCGATCAGCAGTCCGCCGCCGGCCTTGACCACCGGCTGGGCGTTCAGCCGCTGTTCACCGTTGCCGATGGGCAGCGGGACGTAGACGGCGGGCAGCCCGACGGCGGAGAGTTCGGCGACGGTCATCGCGCCCGCGCGGCAGAGCATCATGTCGGCCGCGGCGTACGCGAGGTCCATCCGGTCCACGTACGGTACCGGGATGTACGGGGGCATCCCCGGCATCTGCTGGACGTACGGCAGTTCGTTCTTCGGGCCGACCGCGTGCAGGATCTGGATGCCGGCCTGCTGGAGGTACGGAGCGGCCTGCTGGATCACCTCGTTGAGGCGGCGGGCGCCCTGCGAGCCGCCCGAGACCAGCAGGGTCGGCAGGGCGGGGTCGAGCCCGAAGGCGGCGCGCGCCTCGGGGCGTACGGCCGCCCGGTCCAGCGTCGAGATGGAGCGGCGCAGCGGGATGCCGATGTAGCGGGCGCCGCGGAGCTTGCTGTCCGGGGTGGAGACGGCGACCTGGGCCGCGTACCGCGAACCGATCTTGTTGGCGAGGCCCGGCCGGGCGTTGGCCTCGTGGATGACGATCGGGACGCCGAGGCGCTTGGCCGCGAGGTACCCGGGCAGGGCCACATAGCCGCCGAAGCCGACGACCGCGTCCGCCTTGGTGCGCTCCAGGATCTGCTCGGCCGCCTTGATGGTGCCGCGCAGCCGTCCGGGGACGGTGATCAGCTCCGGGGTGGGCTTGCGGGGCAGCGGCACGGCGGGAATCAGCGCGAGTTCATAACCCCGCTCGGGTACGAGACGGGTCTCGAGTCCGCGCTCCGTGCCCAGGGCCGTGATTCCCACGGTCGGGTCCTGCCTGCGCAGGGCGTCCGCGAGGGCGAGCGCCGGCTCGATGTGGCCGGCGGTCCCCCCGCCGGCGAGTACGACATGCACCGAAATTCACCGCTCTCCGGACGAACGCGCCGCCGAGGCACGCCGTCTCATCGTGTTCCACTTCCGAGCACCCCGTTGTGACCCGGGGCCTCTCCCCGCAGCCCGCTTTCTGTCAAAGCGGGTCTGCCGCATCGCGAGCGCCGCCCGTGCAGCGGGATCCTCCCGTGCGAAGGCGATCAGCAGACCGATGGCGAACATGGTCGGCAGCAGGGCGGAACCCCCGTAGGAGAACAGCGGGAGCGGGACACCGGCGATCGGCAGCAGGCCGAGCACCGCACCCATGTTGATCACGGCCTGGGCCGTGATCCAGGTGGTCACGCCTCCCGCGGCATACCTCACGAAGGGGTCCTCCGTGCGTCCGGCCACGCGGATACCCGCATAGCCTAGAGCCGCGAAGAGGGCGAGCACCGACAGCGTCCCGGCCAAGCCCAGTTCCTCACCGGTGATGGCGAAGATGAAGTCGGTGTGGGCTTCGGGCAGTTGTCCCCATTTTTCCACACTCGCGCCGAGCCCGGAGCCGAAGAGACCGCCGGAGGCCAGGGCGTAGATGCCGTGCACGGCCTGCCAGCAGCTGTCGCCGGGACCGGGTTCGGTGGCGCCGATGCAGGAGAGCCGTGCCATGCGGTTCGGGCTGGTCTTGATGAGGATCACGCCGATCGTCGCGGCGACGGCGAGCACGCCGGCGAAGAGCCGCGTCGGCGCTCCCGCGAGCCACAGCAGCCCGAACAGGATCGCGGTGAGGATGATCGCCGTGCCCATGTCGCCGCCGAGCATGATCAGCCCGAGCAGCATGAAGGCCACCGGAACGAGCGGCACCAGCATGTGCTTCCACTGGGTCAGCAGCCGCTTGTCCTGTTTGCGGGCGAGCAGATCGGCTCCCCACAGGACGAGCGCGAGCTTGCCGAACTCGCTGGGCTGGAGCTGGAAGGGGCCGGCGACCGAGATCCAGTTCTGGTTGCCGTTCACCGCCACTCCTATCCCCGGCACCTGCACCAGCACCATCAGGAAGACCGAGCCCAGGAGCATCGGATACGCCAGCGCCCGGTGCAGCTTCACCGGCATACGCATGGCGATCAGGAGCAGCACACTCCCGATCACGGCCGCGAGGAACTGCTTGCGGAAGAAGTAGGACCCCGGCAGGGACAGCTGCAGCGCGGTGATCTGCGAGGCCGAGTACACCATCACGAGACCGAGCACGGTGATCAGCAGGCTGCCGCCGAGGATCAGGTAGTACGCCGTCAGCGGCCGGTCCCAGGCGCGGCGGGCGTTGGCGTAGAGGCGGCGTACGGGGTTGTCGCGCGGCGGGCGCGGCGCGGCCGGCCGTCTCGCGGCCCGCTGGACCGGGGGGCGGCCGGTACGGCTACTCGGCATCGGCGGCACCTCCCGCACCCCAGGAGGGCCTCCTGCGGGGCGACGGTGGTCCGCCACCGGCCGTCAGTCGCATGCGAAGCACCGACCACGATGGCGTCACGCGTCCCTCCCAAGGGTCCCGGGCGCCCCCGACCGGCTCAGACCCGCCGTCAGGCGCTGGCGGCGCCGAGTTCGCGGACGGCTTCCGCGAACATGTCACCGCGCTGGTTGTAGTTGACGAACATGTCCATGGAGGCACAGGCCGGAGCCATCAGCACCGTGTCGCCCGGGCGGGCGAGGCGCGCGGCCTCCCGGACCGCCGCGAGCATCGCCCCAGTGTCGGTCCGGTCGAGGTCGACCACGGGTACTTCGGGCGCGTGTCGCGCGAGCGCTTCCCGGATGAGAGCCCGGTCGGCACCGAACAGGACGACCCCGCGCAGTCGGTCCGCCGACTTGGCGACCAGCTCGTCGAAGGTCGCGCCCTTGGCGAGTCCGCCCGCCATCCACACGATCGACTCGTACGCCGCCAAAGAGGCTTCCGCGGCATGGGTGTTGGTGGCCTTGGAGTCGTCGACGTACGCCACCCCGGCCACGTCTGCCACGTACTCGATGCGGTGCGGGTCGGGACGGAAGGCCCGCAGCCCGTCGCGTACGGCCGCGGCGGGCACGCCGAAGGCGCGGGCCAGGGCCGCCGCCGCGAGGGCGTTGGCGATGTTGTGCGGGGCCGGCGGGTCGACATCCGCGGTCTCGGCGAGCTCCTGGGCCTGCTTGTGCCGGTCCTCGACGAAGGCGCGGTCGACCAGGATGCCCTCCACGACGCCGAGTTGGGAGGGGCCGGGTGTACCGAGCGTGAAGCCGACCGCCCGGCAGCCCTCCTCGACGTCCGCCCCGCGCACCAGGTCCTCGGTGGCCTTGTCGGCCGCGTTGTACACGCAGGCGACCCGATTGCCCTCGTAGACACGGCCCTTGTCGGCGGCGTACGCCTCCATGGAGCCGTGCCAGTCGAGGTGGTCGGGGGCCAGGTTCAGGACGGCGGCGGAGTGGGCGCGCACGGACGGGGCCCAGTGGAGCTGGTAGCTGGAGAGCTCGACCGCGAGGACGTCATAGGGCTCTTCGCTCAGCACCACGTCGAGCAGCGAGACCCCGATGTTGCCGACGGCGGCCGTGCGCAGGCCTGCCGCCTCCAGGATCGAGGCGAGCATCCGCACGGTCGTGGTCTTGCCGTTGGTGCCGGTGACTGCGAGCCAGGGCGCGGCATCGGGGCCGCGCAGCCGCCAGGCGAGTTCGACGTCGCCCCAGACCGGGACGCCCGCCTCGGCGGCCGCGGTGAACAGCGGCTTGTCCGGCTTCCAGCCGGGCGTGGTGACGATGAGCTCGGTGCCTTCGGGCAGGGTGGCCCCGTCACCGAGGCGCACGGTGACGCCGAGTGCCGCCAGGTCCGCGGCCTGGGCCCGGGAGCGCTCGTCGTCGCCGTCGTTGACGACCGTGACGACCGCGCCGAGGCCGGCCAGCACCCGGGCCGCCGGGATGCCGGAGACGCCGAGTCCGGCGACGGTGACGTTCTTCCCCTGCCAGTCGGTCACTTCTGGGCTGCCCATCCCGCGTAGAAGAGGCCGAGACCGACGATCACGCACATGCCCTGGATGATCCAGAAGCGGACCACCACAAGGACTTCGGACCAGCCCTTGAGTTCGAAGTGGTGCTGAAGCGGCGCCATCCGGAAGACGCGCCTGCCGGTGAGGCGGAAGGAGCCGACCTGGATGACGACCGACATGGTGATCAGGACGAAGAGACCGCCGAGCAGCGCGACCAGCAGTTCGGTGCGCGAGCAGATGGCGAGACCGGCCAGCGCGCCGCCGAGCGCCAGGGAACCGGTGTCCCCCATGAAGATCTTGGCGGGCGAGGTGTTCCACCACAGGAAGCCGAAGCAGGAGCCCATCAGGGCCGCGGCGACGACGGCGAGGTCCAGCGGATCTCGTACTTCGTAGCAGGCGGCCGGGTTGGTCAGGGTCAGCGCGTTGGCGCAGGACTCCTGGAACTGCCAGACGCCGATGAAGGTGTAGGCGCCGAACACCATCGTCGCGGCGCCGGTGGCCAGGCCGTCCAGACCGTCCGTCAGGTTCACGCCGTTCGACATCGCGAGGATCATGAACAGCGCCCAGACCACGAACAGCACCGGGCCGATGGACCAGCCGAAGTCCTGCACGAAGGAGAGCTTGGTGGAGGCCGGGGTGTTGTTGCGGTTGTCGGCGAACTGCAGTGCGAGGACCGCGAAGGTGATGCCGACGATCAGCTGGCCGGCCATCTTCGCCTTGGCCCGCAGACCGAGCGAACGCCGCTTGACGATCTTGATGTAGTCGTCCAGGAAGCCGACCACGCCCATGCCCGCCATCAGGCCGAGCACCAGCAGACCGGAGAACGTCGGCGGCTTGCCGGTGATCACCTTGCTGAGGAAGTACGCCAGCAGCGTGGCCAGGATGAAGGCGATACCGCCCATGGTCGGCGTACCGCGCTTGGCGTGGTGCTCGCGCGGGCCGTCGTCGCGGATGTACTGGCCGTAGCCCTTGCGTGCCAGCAGCTTGATCAGCAGCGGGGTGCCGATCAGCGTCAGAAAGAGACCAATGACTCCCGCGAACAGGATCTGGTTCATCATCGGGCGGAAACCTCACCCTCGGCACCGCCGTCGAGCAGCGCCTGCGCCACCCGTTCGAGCCCGACCGACCGGGACGCCTTCACGAGCACGACGTCTCCCGGGCGCAACTCGCTGCGCAATAGGTCGACAGCCGCCTGTGCGTCGGACACGTGCACCGACTCCTCACCCCACGAACCCTCGTTATATGCGCCCAGTTGGAGCCAGGACGCTTCCCTGCCCCCGACCGCGACGAGCTTGCTGACGTTGAGCCGGACGGCGAGCCGCCCGACCGCGTCGTGCTCGGCGAGCGCCTCGTCCCCGAGCTCGGCCATCGGACCGAGCACCGCCCATGTACGGCCCCCCTGTGCCTGTGTGGCCTTGCCCATCGCCACGAGCGCGCGCAGGGCGGCTCGCATGGACTCGGGGTTCGCGTTGTAGGCGTCGTTGACGACCGTCACGCCGTCCGGGCGCTCGGTGACCTCCATGCGCCAGCGGGAGAGGGTGCCCGCCTCGGAGAGCGCGGTGGCGATCTCGTCTGCGGACATGCCCAGCTCATGGGCGACGGCGGCCGCGGCGAGCGCGTTCGACACGTGATGCTCACCGTACAGGCGCATGGTCACGTCGCTGTACCCGGAGGGTGTGTGAAGGCTGAACGACGGCTGTCCACTCGCCGTGAGCTGCACGTTCTCAGCCCGTACGTCCGCTTCGCCGGACTCTCCGAAGAGGAGCACGCGGGCCTTCGTACGCGATGCCATGGCCCGTACGAGGGGGTCGTCGGCGTTCAGGATCGCCGCGCCGCCGGCCTCCGCCGACGGCAGGCCCTCCACCAACTCGCCCTTTGCCTGGGCGATTTGCTCGCGGCCGCCGAACTCGCCGATGTGAGCGGTGCCGACGTTGAGGACGACGCCGATCTTCGGGGGCGTCAGATCCGTGAGGTACCGGATGTGTCCGAGGCCGCGGGCGCCCATCTCCAGGACCAGGAACCGGGTTTCCTCGGTGGCGCTGAGGGCCGTGAGCGGCAGCCCGATCTCGTTGTTGAACGAGCCCGGCGTGTAGACCGTCGGCGCCTTGCGCCGCAGCACCTGGGCGATCAGGTCCTTGGTGCTGGTCTTGCCCGCGGAACCGGTGAGGGCCACCAGGGTCGCGCCGAGCCGCTCGACGACATGGCGTGCGAGGGCCCCGAGGGCCGTCTGGACGTCGTCCACGACGATCGCGGGGACTCCGACGGGCCGCGAGGCCAGGACGGCCGTGGCGCCGGCCGCGACGACGGCCGCGGCGAAGTCGTGGCCGTCCACGTGCTCGCCCACGAACGCGACGAAGAGGCTGCCTGGCTCCACCTCACGGGAGTCTCTGACGACCCGTCCGGTGACCTGGACCGACGGATCCGGTATGTCGTGTGTCTGCCCGCCGACGACTGAGGCGATCTCGGCGAGAGAGAGGGCGATCACAAGTTCATCCCTGGGTCTTCTGGATAGCTTCGCGAAGCACCTGGCGGTCGTCGAAGGGACGGACCACTCCGGCGATGTCCTGGCCCTGCTCGTGGCCCTTGCCCGCGACCAGCACGGTGTCGCCCGGCTGTGCGCGGGCGACGGCCGCCTCGATCGCGGCGGCCCGGTCCTCGAAGACCTGGACCTCTCCGCGCTCGTGCGCCGGCACCTCGGCGGCGCCGGCGAGCATCGTGGCGAGGATCGCGAGGGGGTCCTCGCCGCGGGGGTTGTCTGCGGTCAGTACGGCGGTGTCGGCGAGCCGGGCCGCGGCGGCGCCCATCGGCATCCGCTTGGTCTTGTCCCGGTCGCCGCCGCAGCCGAGCACGATGTGGAGCTTGCCCTCGGTGACCTTGCGCAGGGCGCGCAGGACCGATTCGACGGCGTCCGTCTTGTGGGCGTAGTCGACGACCGCGAGGTACGGCTGTCCTGCGTCCACGCGCTCCAGGCGGCCCGGCACGCCCGGTACGGCGGCGATGCCGTCGGCCGCGGTCTGCGGGTCGAGCCCGGCGACGGCGAGGGCGACGATCGCGGCGAGCGTGTTGGCGACGTTGAAGGGGCCCGCGAGCGGCGACTTGGCGGTGATCCGCTCGCCCTTGGGGCCGACCGCGACGAAGACCGAGTCCATCGGACCGACCTGGACGTCCTCGGCGCGCCAGTCGGCGTCCGGGTGTCCTTCGGCGGAAAACGTCACTACGGGGACGGCGGCTTCCTTGGCGAGCCTCCGCCCGTACTCGTCGTCAAAGTTGACTACGGCACGCTTGCTGCGTTTCGGCGTGAACAGCTGCGCCTTGGCCCGGAAGTAGTCCTCCATGTCGGAGTGGAACTCCATGTGTTCCGGGCTGAGGTTGGTGAAGACCGCGATGTCGAAGACGCAGGCGTCGACCCGGCCGAGGACCAGGGCGTGGCTGGAGACCTCCATGGCGACCGCGTCGACGCCCCGCTCGCGCATGACGGCGAAGAGCGCCTGGAGGTCGGTGGCCTCGGGGGTGGTGCGTTCCGACTTGATGCGCTCGTCGCCGATGCGCGTCTCGACGGTACCGATCAGTCCGGTGCTGCGGACCGTCTTGAGGCCGCCCTCGACGAGGTACGCCGTCGTGGTCTTGCCGGAGGTGCCGGTGATGCCGATCTGGAGCAGGTCGGGCCCGGGGTGGTCGTAGATCGCCGCCGCGAGCTGGCCCATGCGGCCGCGCGGGTCGTCGACCACCAGGACCGGCAGGCCCGTCGCGGCGGCGCGCTCGGCGCCGGCCGGGTCGGTCAGCACGGCGACGGCTCCGAGGCCGGCCGCCTGCGTCACGAAGTCGGCGCCGTGCAGCCGGGCTCCGGACAGCGCGGCGTAGAGGTCGCCGGGCCGCACCGCGCGCGAGTCATGGGTGATGCCCGTGACCTCGGCGGCACTGCCGGGCTTTTCGACGCCCAGCTGATCGGCGAGCTCCGCCAGGGGTGTGGCGGAGTTCCGAGCCGGTCGGGGCGGCCCCGGATATGTCACAGGAACGCCCTTCTGGGTGGTTTGGGACTGATCAGCGTCTGACACGGCGGTGAGCGTACCGGGCGCACCCCCGCGGGAGCCAAAGGGGAGCCCGCGCGGAGCACGGCCGGGCGGGCCCGGCGGTGGTCGGCCGGCGGGCGAGGAGCGCGCCGGGCCGTGGTTCCCGGGGTCGGGAGTGATCGTTGTCACGAGCTGGTTCCTGGTCGGTGTTCCGGGTGCTGGCGCTGGGCGGTCCTGTCGGTGCTGATCAGGGCGTGAAGGTAACGGGAAGCCGGGCGGCCGCGGCACCGGTGGGCGGGACCTGAAGGGTTTTCAGGGCGAATTCCAGGACTTCCTTGTAGACGGGGCCGCAGATCTGACCGCCGAAGTAGCTCCCCTTGGTGGCGTTCTGGATCGCGCAGTAGACGGTGACCCGGGGGTTGTCCGCGGGCGCGAATCCGGCGAAGGACGAGGTGTAGCCCTTGTACCGGCCGGTGGCCGGATCCACACGGTTGGCCGTGCCGGTCTTGCCCGCGACGCGGTAGCCGGGGATACGGGCCTTGGTGCCGGTACCCTCCTCGTCGTCCACGACGGACTCCAGCATCTGTGCCAGTGTTTTTGCGGTCTTCTCGCTCACGACCCTTGTCTTCTCGGGCTTGGCGGCCGGTGTGAAGCGTCCGTCGGGCCCCTTCGTGCCGCGGACGAGCGTCGGTTCGACGCGTACGCCGCCGTTGGCGATCGTGGAGTAGACGGAGGCCGCCTGCATCGCGTTGAGCGACATGCCCTGGCCGAAAGGGATCGTGTACTGCTGGGAGGTCGACCACTGGCTGGCGGGCGCGAGGATGCCCTTGGTCTCGCCGGGGAAGCCGAGTCCGGTGTAGCCGCCGAGACCGAACTTGCGCAGATACGAGTACAGGACCTGGTTGGCCTGCGGCTGCGTTTTGCCGAGCTGGCCGGTCGCCAGGATCGTGCCGATGTTGCTGGACTTGGCGAGTACGCCGTTGAGCGTCAGATACCAGGTCGGGTGGTCGATGTCGTCCCGGAAGAGCCGGTCGCCGCGGTGCAGCCGGTTGGGCACGGTCACGTGCGTCGCGGGTGTGGCGGCGCCCTCCTCAAGGACGGCGGCCATCGACATGACCTTGGCGGTGGAGCCGGGCTCGTAGGCGTCCTGGAGCGCCGCGTTGCCCAGGGCGTTCGCGTCGGCCTGGGAAAGGTCGTTCGGGTCGAAGCCGGGCGAGTTGGCCATCGCGAGGATCTCGCCGGTCTTGTTGTCCTGCACTATGACGTACCCGCGGTCCGCCTTCGACTCCTCCACCTGCTCGGTGATGGCGTTCTGCGCGGCCCACTGGATGTCACGGTCGATGGTCAGCTCGACCTCGGAACCGGCCACGGCGGGCTTCTCGGTGGAGCCCGCGGTCGGCACCTGCCGCCCGCCCGACTGGGCGTATCGGATCTCGCCGTCCTTGCCGGACAGCTCCTTGTTCAGCTGCTGTTCGACTCCTCCGCCGCCCTTGCCGTCGGCGTTGACCCAGCCCAGTATCCCGGCGGCCAGGTCGCCGTTCGGATAGACCCGCTTGCTGCTGGGCTCCTGGAAGACGCCCGCCAGGACGTTCACGGCCGTCTTGTCCTTCTGGGCCTTGTCGGCGAGCGTGCTCTTCAGGTCCTTGATCTGCGTCCAGACCTGCGGGGTCTGGCGGCGGGCGAGTACGACGTACTGGGTGCCCTTGGTCCGGAGCCTCTTGGCCAGCGCGTCGGATTCCGTGCCGAGGATCGGTCCGAGCAGCGCGGCGGCCTGTTCGGGCGCGTCGTCGATCTTCGTCGCCTTCCGCGTGAACATCGTGGGGTCGGCGGTGATGTCGTTCGCGTCCACGCTGATCGCCAGCTCGACGCCGTCGCGGTCGGTGATCCCGCCGCGCTCGGCGGCCAGGGTGCGGCTGAGGTACCGGTTCTGCTCGGCCTTGGCGGTGTACTCGCTCGCGTCGACCGCCTGTACCTGGAGGAGCCGCACCACGAAGGCGATCAGCACCAGGGCCAGGGCCAGGCTGACCAGGCGGAGCCGTGGGCGGGGGCTGCCGAGCCGGATGGCGCGCGGGCCCTGCGGGCGGGGCACGACGGGCCGGCGCGCGGGCCTGGCGGCCGGACCGGGGCGCCTTCTGCCACTGGGTCGTACGGGCCGGGCGGGCGCGGGCACTCGGCGGCGCGGGGGTTCCCTGTCGGACACTTCCGTCACCTGCCGGGGCTCGTGGAGGACTGCGGAGACGTGGCGGACCGCGGGGTCGCGGGCAACTGCTGGTTCGCCGGGAGCCGCGGGTTCGTGGCGGACTCCGCGGCCGGGGTCGGCGTGGCGCTCGGCGTCCCGCTGGGCACCGGGCTCTCCGTGGGCGTCGGAGCCGGTGCGGGGGCGAGCACCTCGGGCGGGCGTACCGGGACGGACACCGCCCCCTGGGCGGCGGGGCTCGGGACCCCGCGGACGGTGCCGTCGGGGTTGAGGAAGGCCGGATCGCCGCCGGGCACCATGCCCAGCTCGCGGGCCCGGCGCTGGAGCGCCTCGGGGGCGGAGTAGGCGTCCACGTCCCGCTGGAGCGCCTGCTCCTCGTCGGTGAGGCTCTTCGTGTCGCTCTGGAGGTCGTCGAGCTTGAACGAGCCCTCGCTGAGGGCGGAGTTCAGGACCAGGAGGCCGATCAGGCCGCCGCCGAGCAACAGGACGACCAGGAGCACGAAGGGCGTACGGGCGGCCTGCCCGGGTCCGGTCGGGAAGAGCCGCGCGAGCCGGGCCGCCCTCCCCTTCAGTTCGGGTTTCCTACTCACTCGTCCTCCCGGTGCGTCGGCGTTCGCGACCCGGGCGCGCGGTGAGTTCGGTTCCCCGGCTCATACGTCCTCCCGTCACTCGGCGTCCTCCCGGATGCGCTGCGCCCCGCGCAGCCGTGCCGGTGCGGCCCGCCGGTTCTCCGCGACCTCTTCCTCGGTAGGGAGTTCGGCACCGCGCGTCAGCAGCTTGAGCCGGGGCTGGTAGCGCTCGGGGACCACGGGCAGCCCGGGAGGCGCGGTGTTGGCGGCGCCCGCCGCGAACACCTGCTTGACCAGCCGGTCCTCCAGGGAGTGGTACGACAGCACGGCGATGCGGCCCCCGACCGCGAGGACCTTCACGGCAGCCGGAATCGCGCTCTCCAGGACGGTGAGTTCACCGTTCACCTCGATGCGCAGCGCCTGGAAGGTGCGCTTGGCCGGGTTTCCTCCGGTGCGCTTCGCGGCCTGCGGCAGGGAGTCGCGGATCAGCTCCACGAGCCGCGCGCTGTTGCTGAACGGCTCCTTGGCACGCTCACGCACGACCGCGGACACGATCCGCTTGGCCTGCTTCTCCTCGCCGTACGCCCTGAGGATCCGTACGAGTTCGCCCGGCGGGTAGGTGTTGAGCACCTCGGCCGCGCTGATGCCGGTCGTCTGGTCCATGCGCATGTCGAGCGGGGCGTCCTGGGCGTAGGCGAATCCGCGGTCCGCCTCGTCGAGCTGCATGGAGGAGACGCCGAGGTCGAAGAGGACGCCCTCGACTCGCGGGAGTTCCAGGCGGTCGAGCACGTCGGGGAGCTCGTCGTAGACCGCGTGCACCAGGGTGGCCCGGTCACCGAAGGGGGCGAGCCGCTCCCCGGAGAGGCGCAGTGCCTCCTTGTCGCGGTCCAGGGCGACGAGGCGGGCCTCCGGGAACCGGGTGAGCAGGGCCTCGCTGTGGCCGCCCAGACCGAGCGTGCAGTCGACGACCACGGCTCCCGGCCGCTCCAACGCGGGCGCCAGCATGTCCAGGCACCGCTGGAGCATCACCGGGACATGTCGACTCTGGCTCAAGGGGCCCTCTCAGATCCGGCGCGGCGACCACGCACCGCCGGGTCCCCGCCCGCTCTGTGAAGGGGAAGGCCTGCCGGCGCCGGAAGCGTCAGCCGACCGGGAGCGGGAGGAGGCCGAGCCGTACGTGCGCGCCGCGCACGCGGGGAGATTCCGGCACGTCGCCGGTCCTCCGGGGATAGCTGTCCAGCAGGGAGAGCGTCTCGCCTCCCGCTTCGCGTCACTTTAGTCCACGGTGTCTCGCGGTCAATGAACCGGCCCGCGCGTGGCGGCCCCTCCCGCCAGGAACCGGCAAACCGGAAAGATCCACCCGAACGGGGGAGCTCAATCCACCCTTGTGGGTTACCTCACAACAACACTCATTGATGTTCTTTGTCCCCTCTCACAGCAGGCCCGCACCGACGGTGACCATTACCGTCATAGGTATGACGACTTCTGCATCCGTTCCCGCAGAGCCCGAAGGCGCCATATCCATCGACGGCACGGTCACGGACCGCCTCGTCGAGGCCAACGAGCGGTACGCCGCCGAGTTCGCCGATCCCGGGATGGACGCCCGTCCCGTACTGCACGTCGCGGTCGTCGCCTGCATGGACGCCCGGCTCGACCTGCACGACGCGCTCGGCCTGCAGCTGGGCGACTGCCACACCATCCGCAACGCGGGCGGCGTCGTCACCGACGACGTGATCCGCTCCCTGACCATCAGCCAGCGGGCGCTCGGCACCCGGAGCGTCATACTCATCCACCACACCGGCTGCGGCCTGGAGAACCTCACCGAGGACTTCCGGCACGAGCTGGAGGACGAGGTCGGACAGCGTCCCGCCTGGGCGGTGGAGGCCTTCCGGGACGTGGAACAGGATGTGCGGCAGTCCATGCAGCGGGTGCGCACCTCGCCGTTTCTTCTGCACACTGACGACGTACGTGGTTTTGTGTTCAACGTGAAAACGGGCCTGCTGCGTGAGATCGATCCCACTTAATCACCCACTCAAAAGGCACAAAGCCTGACATAGCGCAGCCAGTTATCCACAGGCGAGTGACACGAACCGGTAACGGCAACAAGAATGCGGGTGTGGCGTCACGCGGAACTTTTCGCGCGTGGTGTCCGTGTTTCGGGGTGGGCCGGTCCGCATCGCAGAGCGTCGGCCCGGAGAAAGAACGGGCCGAGGAGGGCCGGGTGACGACCTATGACGATCGAGCGAGCCTTACAGATCTGACCACCACCGTGGAGAGAATCCGCGGGTCGGTGGAGGAAGTGATCGAAGGCAAGCCAGAGGTCGTACGGCTTTCGCTGACCGTGCTGCTCGCCGAGGGGCATCTTCTGATCGAGGATGTTCCGGGCGTCGGCAAGACCATGCTGGCCAAGGCGCTGGCAAAGTCCATCGACTGTTCGGTACGGCGTATTCAGTTCACTCCCGACCTGCTGCCCTCGGACATCACAGGTGTGTCCATCTGGGATCAGCAGCGCCGGGAATTCGAGTTCAAACCTGGCGCGATCTTCGCGCAGATCGTGATCGGCGACGAGATCAACCGGGCCTCGCCGAAGACCCAGTCCGCGCTCCTGGAGTCGATGGAGGAGCGCCAGGTCACCATCGACGGGCACACCTACGAACTGCCCGGCCCCTTCATGGTGGTGGCCACCCAGAACCCGGTCGAGATGGAGGGAACGTATCCACTGCCCGAGGCGCAGCGGGACCGCTTCATGGCCCGCGTCTCCATCGGCTATCCCAGCGCGGAAGCCGAGCTGCAGATGCTGGACGTCCACGGCGGGGTGAACCCGCTGGACGACCTCCAGCCGGTGGCGCACGCGCACGAGATCGTGAAGCTCATCGACGCGGTCCGCTCGGTGCACGTCGCCGACCCGGTCCGGCGGTACGCGGTGGACCTGGTCTCCGCCACGCGCACCCACCCGGACCTGAGACTCGGCGCCTCACCGCGCGCGACGCTGCATCTGCTGCGCGCGGCGAAGGCGTCCGCCGCGCTCAGCGGCCGGGAGTACGCGCTGCCTGACGACATCCAGGCACTCGCCGTGGCCGTCCTGGCACACCGCCTGCTGCCCACTGCCCAGGCGCAGTTGAACCGCCGTACGGCCGAGCAGGTCGTCCAGGAGATACTTCAGCGCACGCCCGTGCCCGCGGCGCCCCAGGCCCCGAGCGGTCTGGCCATGGGCCGAGGCACTCCCTCGTTCGGTCAGCAGCCGCCCCGGAGGCTGTGATGACCACCGGAGGGATGCCGGCGGCGCAGGCCGAGGAGGACAAGGGCGGGCTGCGCACGGCACTCGCCGGCCTCACCACGCGCGGCCGGTCCTTCCTGGCCGCCGGGGTGGCGGCCGCCGTCTGCGCGTACGTCCTGGGGCAGAGCGATCTGCTCCGGGTCGGGCTGCTGCTGGCCGTGCTGCCGCTGGTCTGCGCGACCGTGCTGTACCGCACGCGCTACCGGGTAGCCGGCAGCCGCCGGCTCTCCCCCGCGCGGGTACCGGCGAGCTCCGAAGCCCGCGTCCATCTGCGGATGGACAACGTCTCACGGCTGCCCACCGGGCTGCTGATGCTCCAGGACCGGGTTCCGTACGTGCTGGGGCCGCGGCCCCGGTTCGTGCTGGACCGGGTCGAGGCGGGCGGCCGGCGCGAGGTGTCGTACCGCGTGCGCTCGGACCTGCGCGGCCGGTATCCCCTGGGGCCCTTGCAGCTTCGGCTCAGCGACCCCTTCGGGATGTGCGAGCTGACCCGCTCCTTCTCGACGTACGACACCCTGACGGTCATCCCGCGCGTGGAGGCGCTGCCGCCGGTGCGGCTGACCGGCGAGGCGAAGGGGTACGGCGACGGGCGGCAGCGCTCGCTGGCGCTGGCCGGCGAGGACGACGTGATCCCGCGCGGATACCGGTACGGCGACGATCTGCGCCGTGTCCACTGGCGCCTGACCGCGCGCTACGGCGAGTTGATGGTGCGCCGCGAGGAACAGCCGCAGCGGTCCCGCTGCACGGTGCTCCTCGACACGCGGGGCATCGCCTTCGAGGGTGCGGGCCCGGACTCGGCCTTCGAGTGGGCGGTGTCGGGTGCGGCGTCCACGCTGGTGCACATGCTCGAACGGGGCTTTTCGGTACGGCTGTTGACAGACACCGGCAATTCGGTGCCCGGGGAGGGCGCCGACGGGTTCGCGGGCGCCAACCAGGAGTCGGCGGACGCGGCGGGACTGATGATGGACACCCTCGCGGTGGTCGACCACTCCGACGGTACGGGCCTGTCGTCGGCGTACGACGTGTTGCGGGGCGGGAACGAAGGGCTGTTGGTGGCCTTCCTCGGCGACCTGGACGAGGAGCAGGCGACGGTGCTCGGCAAGATGCGGCAGCGCAGCGGCGGGGCGGTCGCCTTCCTGCTGGACAGCGAGACGTGGGTGCGCGGAGCCGCCGACGAACAGAGCGAGGAGCGGCTTCGGATGCTGCGCGAGGCGGGCTGGACCGCCCTGGTCGTCCCGGCGGGCGCGAGCCTGGCGGATCTGTGGCGCGAGGCCGACCACCAGCGAAATGGGGTCGCCTCCACGGGGAGTACGGCAGGGGGTGGTGGCTCATGAGCGGGCGCGCGCGACTCGCGCTGTGCGCCGCGGCGGCGACGCTGATGGCAGCCTGTGCGCTGCTGCCGCTGGTCGACCCGGCGAGTTGGATCCTCCAGGCCGCGTTCCTGGTCGCGGTACAGACCGGGGTGGGCGCGGCGACCCGGCGGGTGCCGCTGGCCCGGGCGGTGACGATCGCGGTGCAGGCACTGGTGTCCCTGCTCCTGCTGACGCTGATGTTCGCCCGTGAGCAGGCCGTCGCCGGGCTCCTGCCCGGTCCCGACGTGTTCCGGTACTTCGGGGTGCTGCTGGAGGCGGGCGCGGACGACGTGGGGCGGTACTCGATCCCGGCTCCGCTGTCCGACGGCATCCAGCTGATGCTGGTCGGCGGTGTCCTGGTGATCGGGCTCGCGGTGGACGCCCTCGCGGTGACGTTCCGCAGTGCGGCCCCTGCCGGTCTGCCGCTGCTCGCGCTGTACTCGGTCGCCGCGGGCCTCTCGGACGGCGGGGCGGGATGGCTGTGGTTCCTGCTGGCGGCCGCCGGCTATCTGGTGCTGCTGCTGGCAGAGGGCCGCGAGCGGCTCTCGCAGTGGGGCCGGGTCTTCGGCGGCGGGCCTCGCGCGCCCAGTACGGAGACACCGGGCGGCGCGGTCGCGCCGGTCCGTACGGGGCGGCGCATCGGCGCCGTCGCGCTCGGCGTCGCCCTGGTGGTGCCGCTGGCCCTGCCCGCGCTGGACGGCGGGCTGCTGGACGGCACGGGGACCGGTGTCGGCACGGGCTCCGGAGGCGGCGGCACGATCTCCGCGGTGAACCCGCTGGTCTCGCTCCGCGACAGTCTGAACGTGGACGAGGACCGCGAGGTCATGTCGTACCGCACCAACTCCGAGCAGACGCAGGATCTCTACCTGCGGATCGTCGCGCTCGACGAGTTCGACGGCACGGCGTGGAAGCCGGCCAAGCGCCGCATCGAGGATGTGCCGGGGTCGTTGCCGACTCCGCTGGGCCTCGGTGACGAGGTCGGCCGCACCGAGATCCAGACGAGGATCTCGGCGGCGAACTGGTACGCCCAGGACTGGCTGCCCATGCCCTACCCGGCCACTCAGGTCGACATCGGCGGCAAGTGGCGGTACGAGCCCATGGGGCGCACGCTCGTCGGCGACCACGGCCAGACCACGCGCGGACTGGACTACACGGTCAAGAGCCTCATCGTGCAGCCGACCGCGGAGCAGCTCGCCAACGCTCCGGACGCTCCGGCCCCGCTGCGGCGCGAGTTCACCGAGGTGCCGGATTCGCTGCCGCCGGTGGTGGCCGACACGGCGCGGGAGGTCACGGCGGGCTCGGCCAACAACTACGAGCGTGCGGTGAAGCTCCAGGACTGGTTCGCGCTCGAAGGCGGCTTCACCTACGACACGGAGGTGCAGGTCGGCAGCGGTTCCCAGGCGATAGCGCGCTTCCTGAGGGACAAGGAGGGCTTCTGCGTCCACTTCTCCTTCGCGATGGCGTCGATGGCCCGCACGCTGGGCATACCGGCCCGCGTCGCGGTGGGCTTCACGCCGGGCTCGCCGCAGGCCGACGGCACGAACTCGGTCGGGCTGCGGGACGCGCACGCCTGGCCCGAGCTGTACTTCGAGGGCGTGGGCTGGACCCGCTTCGAGCCGACGCCGAACCGGGGCACGGTTCCGGAGTACACCCGGACGGACACGCCGGGCACCACCGTCCCCAACCCCGACCTCCCCTCGCGAGCGGCGTCCTCGGCGCCCTCCGCCGCGCCTTCGGCCAGCGAGAGCTGCACGGCGGCGGAGAAGAAGCTGGAGCAGCCCTGTGGCAGCGAGTCTCCGCAGGCGGCGGTCGGCGGGAGCGGCGACGGGCCCTTCTCGTTGTGGAACCTGCTGATCATCCCGGCCGGGCTCGCCGTGCTCGCGTTGCCGCTGCTGCCGATGCTGTGGCGGCTTCGGGTACGGTCCGTGCGGCTCGGCACGCACGGACGCACCGAGGAGGACGCCGCGGCTGCCACGCTGGCGGCCTGGCAGGAAGTGACCGATACGGCGTGGGACTTCGGTATCTCGCCGGACGACTCCCAGACGCCCCGTAAGGCGGCGGCCCGGATCGTCCGCATCGGGCACCTCGATCCGACGACCGCGACCTCCGTCCACCGGATCGCGGACGCGGTGGAACAGGTCCTGTACGCGCCGCGTCCCCGGCCGACCGCCGGTCTGGCCCAGGACGTCCGCCGGATGGTCGCGGGCCTCGGCGTCACGGCAAGCCGTGGCACGCGCTTCCGCGCACTGCTCGCACCGCGCTCGGCCGTACGGGTGGTGTGGGCGATGTCCGAGGGCTGGATCTCGCTGAAGGCCCGGGCAGTGGCTCGCTGGACGGCGGTCGTTCGTCGGCCGTCCGGACAGGGCAGCGGCGGCTGAGAACAGTCGTCGCAAGAGGTCCCAAGAGGGGCGCCTGCCCGGACGGGTAGGCGCCCCTTCTGCTTGCGCGGGGCGCGGGCGGCCCTGCGGGCGGGGCGGCGCGGGAGACGGTGACCGGCGAACTGCGCGGACGAGGCGCTGGGCTGTGAGGCGTGAGAGGGCGCCCGGCACGGGCAGGCGCCCGACGCTCTCAGGCGGGCCTCAGACGGCCTCAGACGGGCAAGGGACGGCGAGCGAACAGCTACCGACCAACCGCCGCCACCAGGGCACGCCGAAGGGGCGGCCACCCCAAGGTGGTCACCCCTTACCTGCGTCTGTCAGCCGGTGCCCGGAGGGCTACTGGCCACCCTGATCGTCACGGCGCCGCTGCCAGCGCTGTTCGATGCGGTCCATCATGGAGCGCCGCTGCCTGCCCTGACGGCGCGCGGGCGGAGTTCCGGCGCCCGGCGTACCCGCGGCGGGCTGCTCGCCCGGCTTGGGAGCCTTGCGCCAACCGGTGACGGCGAGCACCGCACAGCCCAGCATGACGAGAAAACCCACCACACTGACCCAGATCTGCTGCGCGACCATTCCGGCCATGAGGAGCGCGATACCTACAAGAAAGCCCGCGACCGCTTGGTAGACCCGTCGCCGGGTGTACGTACGCAGCCCGCTTCCCTCAAGCGCTGTCGCGAACTTGGGATCTTCGGCGTACAGCGCTCGCTCCATCTGCTCGAGCATTCGCTGCTCGTGCTCCGAGAGCGGCACGGCGTCCTCCTCATCGTGCAGTCGCCGGGGCGACCGGGGGTCCCCTTCAGGATAGGCAGGGAATCGCCCCCGTGAAACCCGCCCCTCTGCGCCAATTCGCCAACCGGAACCCGCCATGGCGCTCCGGCTCACTGAAGCGTAGATTCCCCAGCGACCGGCCCGTCATGCCGGACGGTCTCCCTCGATCATACGGCTCCGAGCGCCCGATCGGGGGGCCTGTGGCGTACTCCATCTGCTGTCGCGCCCCTGATCAGCGGTGCGTCACGGGAGGCGGGTCAGCCCTCGGCGGACTCCCGCGTCTCACCGAGCACATGGAGCTGCGTCGCCACAGCGTGGAAGGCGGCGAGTTCAGCGGCCGCGGCCTCCAGTTTCAGCAGGGCGTCCAGGGCCCCCGGCTCGGTGTCCACGAGGACGCCGGGGACCAGGTCCGCGAAGATCCGTACGCCGTGCACCGCACTGACTCGCAGGCCCGCGCCCTCGACCAGACCGGTGAGCTGTTCGGTCGTGAAGCGCCGGGGTACAGGATCACCCTCGCCCCAGCGGCCGTCCGGGTCACCGAGCGCCTGACGGGCCTCCGTGAAGTGCCCGGCGAGAGCGCGCGCGAGCACCGCGCCGCCCAGGCCGGCGGCGAGCAGACTGAGCACGCCCTCGGGGCGCAGCGCCCCGACCGCGTTGCGGATGCCCTCGGCCGGGTCGTCCACGTACTCCAGCACGCCGTGGCAGAGCACCGCGTCGTAGCCGCCGCGCTCGACGACGTCGAAGAGGCCGTGCGCGTCGCCCTGGACGCCCTGGACACGGTCGGCGACGCCGGCCTCGGCGGCCCGGCGCTCCAGCGCGAACAGCGCGTTCGGGCTGGGGTCCACGACGGTGACGCGGTGGCCGAGGCGGGCGACGGGCACCGCGAAGTTGCCGCTGCCGCCCCCCGTGTCGAGCACGTCGAGCGACTCCCGGCCGGTGGCCTTGACCCGGCGGTCGAGGGCGTCCTTCAGGACGTCCCAGACCACTGCGGTACGGAGAGATGCGCGGGGTCGAGAGGGGTCGGAGCGCAGCGACGCCGGCTGAGGGCGGTGGTGGGAGACGGGCGGGCGCATCGGGTCCGACACGGCAGTTGACTCCTCGGCGCGGCACCGCCTCGTGTACGGCGGAGCGATGGGGACACCTCCCCCGCCCTGTCCGGAGGGGAGATTGCAGGCGTCACCAACCCTATTGCCTCCCGCCCGGTCCCCGGCTCCCCCGTCTCACGCGACGGACCTCCGGTCTCCGACAGGCCCCATGACCGGCCCCGGTCCGCCGGGAGTGCCGGGAGTACGGAGGGCTTGCGCGGCCCGGGCCACCCCGGCGAACGGCCGGTCACCCCGCGTCCGGCACGTCTGGCGCGTCCCGCGCGTCCGGGCTACCCGGGCCGCCCGGTGCCTCCGGGGTTCCCTGGTCGCCCTCCTGCCGCGGCTGGGGCAGGACGGGCTGCAGGACCAGCATGCGCTCGACGAGGCGGAGGAACATCGCCACGTCGCGCAGCAGGTCGTCGGCGTCGCGGTTGCTGGCCGCGCCCTGTATGCCCGCCTCCGCGCGTGCCCGGCGGCGGGCCCCGGAGGCGAACAGCACGCTCCACTCGGCGAGTTCGGGCGCTATCTCGGGGAGCACTTCCCAAGCGCTCCGGATCTTCGCGCGGCGCCTCGCGGAGGTCTCCGGGCGGCCCCGGGCGGCGAGCACGGCGGCGGCGGTGCGCAGGGCGGCGAGGTGGGCCGTCGCGTACCGCTCGTTCGGCGTTTCCAGCAGGGCCGCCTCGTCGAGTCCGGCGCGGGCCTGGGTGAGCAGGTCGAGGGCGGCGGGCGGGGCCGTGGCCCGGCGGAGCACGGGGTGCACGTCGCTCGCCGGACCGGTCAGTGAGGGGGCAGGGCCGGAGACGCGGCGCCGACGGGCGGCGGCTGCGGAAGAGGTGGCCATGACGAACCTCCTGTCGTCTGTGTGACGGCACGTCCCGATACGGGGCGCCGTATGTGCCCATCGTGAGGTATGCCACTGACAATCCGTTCTGACCTGGGCTTTTGCTTCGATCGAAAGTTCGGGCTAGTTTTTGCACTGACCAGTCAGTTCAAAAGGGTGGCGGGTTCAAGGACTCGGAGGGTGGGGGAAGTTGTGGACGGTTCGCACGCACTCGGCGTCACGGCCGAGGACTTCGGGCTCAGGGGCCCTCGCGGCTGGGCGTTCCGCGGAGTCGGTGCCGACGCGGCTCCCGGCTCGCTGATCGCGATCGAGGGGCCCTCGGGATCGGGCCGTACGTGTCTGCTGCTCGCGCTCACCGGGCGGATGAAGCCCACCGAGGGGCACGCGAGGGTCGGACAGTTCGAGTTGCCCAAGCAGATGGCGGCCGTCCGCAGGTTCAGCGCGCTCGCCCATGTGCCCGGCGTCACCGACCTGGAGCCGTCCCTGTCCGTCGCCGAGCACCTGCGGGAACGGGCGCTGCTGCAACGGAGGTTCGGCGGTTCCGTACGCGGGCTGCTGCGGCCGCGTGCCATGGGAGGGCTCCCCGCCCGATCGGAACCGGGAGCCCGTGGCAGGGCGACGGAGGCACGGCTGCGGATCGATGCAGCGCTGGCCGTCGCCGGGCTCGACCGGGAGGCGCTGCCCAAGGGCTCCCGGACCGCCGTACGCGACCTGGAACGGCTTGAGGCACTGCGCCTCTCCATCGCCCTCGCGCTGATCGGCCGCCCGCGACTGCTCGGCGTCGACGACACCGACCTGAAGCTCTCGGAAGCCGAACGGGCCGAGATGTGGACCCTGTTGCGCTCGATCGCCGAGGCCGGGACCACGGTCCTGGCGGTCTGCGGCGAAGCGCCCGAGGGCGCGGTCGCGGTGTCCACCAAACCCGCCCCCGAGTCCACCGGCCCCTCCCCGGAGACCGACGCGGCCGACACGGTCGACACCGCCGACGAAGCCGACAAGACAGACAAGGAGGCGGCCGATGCGCTCGCCGAAGCTGGCCGCGCTTGAGCTCAGGCGCTTCGGCAGGGGGAGGCTCCCGCGCGCGGCGCTGGTCTCGCTCCTGCTGCTGCCCCTGCTGTACGGCGCCCTCTACCTGTGGTCGTTCTGGGACCCGTACAGCCGTCTCGACCGCCTCCCCGTGGCTCTTGTGAACGAGGACAGGGGGGCGACGGCGGCCGACGAGAAGATCGTGATGGGCGACGAGATCACCAAGGGCCTGCGCGAGAGCAGGACCTTCGAGTGGCACGAGGTGAGCGCCGCCGAGGCCCGCGAAGGCGTCGAGGACGGCACGTACTACCTGTCCCTGACCATGCCGTCCGACTTCAGTAGGAGGATCGCGTCCAGCTCGGGCGACTCCCCGGAGACGGGCGCCCTCCAGGTGCGTACGAACGACGCGAACAACTACATCGTCGGGCAGATCTCCCGGACGGTCTTCGGCGAGGTGCGTACGGCCGCGTCGACGAAGGCCTCGCGGTCGTTCCTCGACAGGATCTTCATCTCGTTCTCCGATCTCCACGGGGAGACCGAGAAGGCCGCCGAGGGGGCCGACAAGCTCAAGGGCGGTATCGGGAAGGCGAAGAAGGGCTCCAAGGACCTCGCCGACGGGCTGAAGGACGCCGAGAAGGGCAGCGGCAAGCTCTCCTCGGGCCTGACCAGGCTCGACAAGGGCGCGGGTGACCTGGAGGACGGCTCGCGGCAGGTCTCGGAGGGCACGCAGGCACTCGCGGACAAGGTCAACGGCGTCGCGGACAAGGTGGGGCCCTTCCTGAAGGGCAACGAGAAGGAGATCGGCGACACGGCGCAGCTCGTCGCGGACTCCGCCTCGGCCGTCCGCCGCAACCTCGACACGCTGGTGAAGACGGCACCGACCGCCGCCAAGGGAGCCCACACGGCCTCCGACACGCTGAACGGCGTCTACAAGGCGCGCTGCGCGACCGGGGCCGAGGCAGGGGCAGGGGCCGGAACCGTGGTGCCACTGCCGGACGCCGCCTGCCCGGAGCTCAGGAAGGCCAAGGAGGCGGCCGCTGACGTGGCGAAGGTCGCCGACGACGTCAAGGCCCTGGTGAGCGGCCAGGACGGCGATCTGGACGCCCTGGACAGGCACCTGGCCACGCTGCAGAAGCAGGCCCAGGCGCTGGCCGACCGCTCGCCCCGTCTCTCCGAGGACCTCACCACCGCCGTCTCCAAGATCAACGAGCTCAACAAGGGCGCGGGAAAGGTAGCCAAGGGGGCGAAGACCCTGCACACGGGGCTCGGCACGGCCAAGACCGGCGCGGCCGACCTCGACACCGGTGTCGGCGACCTCAGGACGGGCGCGACCGACCTCCAGGGAGGCATGTACAAGCTCGTCGACGGCTCCGGGAAGCTCGCCGGCGGACTGCACGACGGCGCCGAGCAGATACCCGACTACGGCAAGAAGGACCGCGACCGGCGCACCGAGGTCATGGCCGATCCGGTCCAACTGGCCTCGAAGGACCTGCACAAGGCGCCCAACTACGGCACCGGTTTCGCCCCGTACTTCATTCCGCTCTCCCTGTGGGTGGGCGCGATGGTGGCGTACATGCTGATCCAGCCGCTCAACCGGCGCGCGCTCGCGGCGGGCGCCGCCGCCTGGCGCATCGCGCTGGCGGGCTGGCTGCCGGTGGTCGCGCTGGGGATGCTCCAGACGGTCGCGCTGATGTCCGTACTCCACTGGGGGATCGGCCTCCAGATGGCGCGGGCGGCCGGGACGGTGGGCTTCCTGTTCCTGGTGACGGCGTGCTTCGCGGCGATCGTGCAGTGGCTGAACGCACGCTTCGGAGCGGCCGGCCGGATCCTCGTCCTGGCCTTCCTGATGCTCCAGCTGACGTCGGCGGGCGGTACGTACCCCGTGCAGACCAGTCCGGGGTTCTTCAACGCGATCCACCCCTTCATGCCGATGAGTTACGTCGTCGACGCCCTCAGGAGGCTCATCACGGGCGGCGGCCTGGGCCCGGTCTGGCAGGCGTGCGCCGTCCTCGCGGCCTTCACGGCGGGCGCCCTCGCACTCACGGCCCTGTCCGCGCGGCGCAAGCAGGTATGGACCCTCGACCGACTGCACCCGGAGCTGAGCCTGTGACAATCAGGGCCATGGAAAGCAGCAGGACGGTGGAAAGCGGCGGCGGCCGGAGACAGGCGACCAGGCAGAAGCTCTACGAGGCGGCGGTGACCCTCATCGCCGAGCAGGGCTTCTCGGCCACCACGGTGGACGAGATCGCCGAGCGTGCCGGAGTGGCGAAAGGCACGGTCTACTACAACTTCGCGAGCAAATCCGTCCTCTTCGAAGAGCTGCTCCGGCACGGTGTGGGACTCCTCACCGCCTCCCTCCGGGAGGCGGCCGAGAAGACCGCCCTGGACGGCGGCAGCAAGGTCGACGCGCTCGACGCGATGATCCGGGCGGGGCTCGTCTTCATCGACCGCTATCCGGCCTTCACACAGCTCTACGTGGCGGAGCTCTGGCGCACCAACCGGGCCTGGCAGTCCACCCTGATGGTGGTCCGGCAGGAGGCCGTCGCGGTCGTCGAGGGCGTGCTGCGCGACGCGATCGCAGGCGGCGAGCTGAGCGAGGAGATCGACATCCCGCTGACGGCGGCGGCGCTGGTCGGCATGGTGCTGGTCGCGGCCCTGGACTGGCAGGCCTTCCAGCCGGAGCGCTCCCTGGACGACGTCCACGCGGCGCTGTCGAGGCTGCTCCAGGGACGGGTCAGCGGCGGACAGCCGCGACACAAGTGAGCGCCGGTCCGAGGTGGCCGCGTCCCCCGCGGGCCACGCCGGACCGGCGCCCCTTTTGTGCTCCCCCCGTATTTCCCCCGTGCTCCCCCGTTGGTTCCCCCCGTTTTCGGTCTCCCCCGGGTCCCCCGTGCCTCGCTCCCGCCGAGTGTTCGGCGGAAGGAGCGGTTAAGGGCGCTGCACCGTTCCGCCGCCCCGTGTCGGCGGTACCGGAGCCGCGCCCCTTTCCGTGCCTCCACTCTGTCGTTCGCGCAGGTCGGCACCCATCCGCGCTTCTACTCAACTCACTCACTAGGTACGGATACTCAGCACTGCGCACTCAAGCCCAGGACGCACCGTTGCCGACTGGTTACTATCGCGTCCGTGTCCGTACTCCCCCTGGTGTTCACCAGCGGCTGGGCCAGCGGCGTCAACGCCTACGCGGTGGTGCTGCTCCTCGGCATCTTCGGCGCGACCGGTCTCACCGACGAGGTGCCCGAGTCGCTGCAGCGCCCTGAGATCCTCGTCACAGCGGGCGTCCTGTTCGTCTGCGAGGCCGTCGCCGACAAGATCCCGTACGTGGACTCGGTGTGGGACTCGGTGCACACCGTGATCCGGCCGGCGTCCGGGGCCGTCGTCGGGGCGCTGCTCGCCGGGCAGAGCGGTTCGCTGCCCGATCTGGCGGCGGGCGCGATCGGCGGCTCGACGGCACTGGCCAGCCACGCGGTAAAGGCCGGGACGCGGATGGCGGTCAACAGCTCGCCGGAGCCGTTCAGCAATTTCGTGCTCAGCACCGCCGAGGATCTCGGGGTCGCCGGGGTCATCACCTTTGCCATGTTCCATCCGCAGGCCGCCGCGATCATCGCGGGCGCCCTGCTGCTCGCCGGGCTGCTGATGCTCTTCTTCCTGATCTCGCGGATCAGACGCTTCCGGCGCCGCAGGGCCCAACGCCGGGAGGAGAGACGGCTCGCGGGGCGGGCGAGCCGGTGGCCCGGCTGACCTCGGCCGACTGATTGTCAGTGGCGGCCGATAAAGTCGTCGGCATGGCAGGGATTGCGGTGATCGGCGCCGGGATGGGCGCGATGGCGGCCGCCGCCCGGCTGGCCGTCGCGGGCCACCGGGTGGTGGTGTACGAGCGCGCGGCGACGTACGGCGGAGCGGTGGGCCGCTTCGAGCGCGACGGCTTCGCGTTCGACACCGGGCCGGGACTGCTCCAACTGCCCGCGGTCTACCGCGACCTGTTCGTCAAGACGGGCAAGGAGCCCCTGGAGGCGTGCGTCGACCTGGTCCAGGTCGACCCGGCGGCGCGGCACGTCTTCGCCGACGGGACGGAGGTCTCGCTGCCCAACGCCTCGCGTGCGGGGGTCGTCTCGGCCCTGGACGAGGCGCTCGGGGCGGGCACGGGCGAGCTCTGGGGCGACTTCCTGGTCCGGGCGCGGGAGGCCTGGGACCGGACCCGCCGGCCACTCCTGGAGGAGCCGCTGTGGCCCAACTGGCAGGTGCTGGCCGAGCGCGAGCCCTACCCCGCGCTGAGCCGGCGCCGGTTGCTGCGGACGCGTACGGCGCGGACGCTCGCCGAGGTGGGCGCCTGGGAGCTGGGCGACCCACGGCTCGCCGCCCTCCTGGAGAGCTACGCGCTCGCGTACGGCCTCGACCCGCGCGTCGCTCCGGCGAGCGCGGCCGTCCTGCCGTACATGGAGCACGCGTTCGGCGCGTGGTATGTGCGGGGCGGGATGCGGGAGTTGGCGCGGGCCGTGTACGAGCGGTGTGTGGCCCGCAGGGTCGAGTTCCGCTTCGGGGCGGGCGTCGAGCGGATCGTCGAGAAGGACGGCCGGGCGGCGGGCCTGGAGCTGGCGGACGGGACAGTCGCGGACGCGGACTTCGTCGTCGCGGGGGTCGCGCCCACGGTGGTGGACCGCCTGAGTTCCGGTACCGCGGGACCCGGCGACGGCGAGCCCGCTCCGCAGCGGGGGCTGTCGAGCCTGCTGACGGTGCAGCTGGCTCTGCGCGGTGGACGGCCGGAGGGCGCGGCGCACCGGACGGTGGTGCACGCGGCAGACCGTGACGAGGAGCTGGACCGCCTGTTCGGCGACAGCTTCGCCATGGCGAGGCGGCCCACGGTCACGGTGACCCGGGTCGACGACTCCGCATCCGTCCCGGCCGGCGAGCATGAGGCGGTCACGCTGACAGCGACGGTGCCCGCATACCGCGACGCCCCGGACCGGACCTCGCGCGAGCTCTTCGCCGAACAGGCCGAGCACCTGATCGCCCACGCCGAACGGGCCGTACCGGACCTCCGCGACCGCCTCCTCTGGCACGAGGTCCGCACCCCGTGGGACATCGCGGAGGCGACCGGTGCGGACGGCGGCGCGGTCCCGGCACCCGCCCTGGCGGGCGCCCACGGACACCTGCTGCACCCGTCCAACAGCACCCGCATACCGGGCCTGTTCACGGTCGGCGGCTGGGCGCACCCCGGCGGCGGACTGCCGCACGCGGGCATGTCCGGTGCACTGGTCGCCGGACTGATCGTGGAGGGGCCGGACTTCCGGGGCTCACAGTGAAGCCCCGGCGGGCTCAGTAGCGGTACTGCTGCTCGTCGTACCCGCCGCCGTGCTGCCCGTTGCCATTGCCGTTGCCGTCGTACGGATACGGCTGCTCCGGCGGGAGTTCACCGCCGTACGGGTCCTCGGTGGTGCGCTGCTGCGGCACCCAGACGCCGCCCGCCGGGGTCTCGCCGCCGTAGGTGCCGGTACCGGTGGCGTACGGGTCCTGGGTGTAGCCCTGCTGCGGGTACTGCTGCTGTGAGGCGTCGTAGGACGGCTGGCCGTACGAAGCGGCGTCGTAACTCTGCGTGCCGATGTACGGGTCGGAGTAGGCGGCGTACTGCTGCTGCCCGTTGTCATAGCCGTACTGCTGCTGGTCGTAGCCGGTGTAGCCGTCGTACGCGAAGTTCTGCCCGGGGTTCTGGCCGAGCGGGTCCTGGGCCTGGGCGGCGGCCGCGTAGGCCGGGTCGGTGGCCGCGGCGTAGGCGGCGTCGTCGTACACGCCGTACTGGCCGGTGTCGTCCGGCAGCGGCTGCGGCTGGAAGACGCTGGTGGACTCGGCGGCGCTCTCGGGCCGGTGTCCGAAGACCGAGTCGTCGCGCCCGTAGGCGTCGTCCTGGCCGAAGTCCGGGCGGGGGTACGTTCCGCTGTCCGCCGCCTGCAGGTCGGAGACCTCCAGCGACGGGTCCTGGTACTCCGGTTCACCGCGGCGGCGCTTGCTGGCGCCCGGACGTCCGGTGACGGCCCAGCCGGACGCGAAGCCACTGCGGAACGACAGCGTGACGTACGTCTGGCCGACGGCGAAGGCGGCCGCGCCCAGACCGATGACCACGACGGAGGGAATCAGCACCCCGAGAACCACCCCGAGGAAGCCCGCGAAGGCCAGCAGCCGCCAGCGCAACCGCGCCTTGTACTGCAGCAGCACCTCGCCGAGCAGCCACAGCGCGACGATGCCGAACGCGATGTAGAGGACCGTCCAGCCCATGTACGCCCCTCTCCCAGGTGGCCGCTACGCAGTGTGTCGTACGACGAGGCGACCGGTCTAGGCCTGCTGTGCGTGATGCAGTCCCAGATTCTCGTAGATTTCCAGCGTCGCGGTGGAGTTGTTCAACGTGATGAAGTGCAGCCCGGGGACTCCCTCGGCCAGCAGCCTCGCACAGAACTCCGTAGCGAACTCGATGCCAATGGAGCGTACAGCCGCCGGATCGTCTTTGGCTGTGAGGATCCGCTCCTTCAGGGCGTCGGGGAACGCGGCGTTGCTGAGCTTCGGGAGCCGCTCCAGCATCTTCACGCTGGTCACCGGCATGACCTCGGGGATGACCGGGGTCGCGCAGCCGGCCGCGACGACCCGGTCACGTAGCCGCAGGTAGGACTCCGGGTGGAAGAACATCTGCGTGATCGCGTAGTCGGCGCCGACGCGGCACTTGTCGACGAAGTGCGCCACGTCCCGGTCCCAGTCGGCCGAGCGCGGATGCATCTCGGGGAAGGCCGCGACACCCACACAGAAGTCGCCGGACTCCTTGATGAGCTGGACGAGTTCGGCCGCGTAGGTCAGGCCCCGGGGGTGCGGGATCCAGTCGCCCATGGGGTCGCCGGGCGGGTCGCCGCGCACCGCGAGCATGTTGCGGATCCCGGCGTCGGCGTACTGGCCGATGATGTTGCGCAGTTCCGCGATGGAGTGGTTGACCGCGGTGAGGTGGGCGACCGGGGTGAGCGTCGTGTCGGCGACGATCTGCTGGGTCTCCTTCACCGTGCCGGCGCGCGTGGAGCCGCCCGCGCCGTACGTCACCGACACGAAGTCGGGAGCGACGGCCTCGACCCGGCGGAGCGCGTTCCACAGGTTCCGCTCGCCTTTCGGGGTCTTCGGCGCCGAGAACTCGAACGAGTACGTCGCCTTGCCGGTCGCGAGCATGTCACGCACGGTGCGTGCGCGGTCAGTCCTGGTGGAAGCAGATCCGAGGGCCATACCCGCAGGTTAGCCAGGGTGCGACGGTCACCCAACCGGATGCGGAGAATTGGCCCGATTTGTCTACGTGCTGTCCATCCTTCGGACAACCGCCGTGCGCGGCGGAGTCACGCGGCCCGCAGCCGCTTCGCGAACTCCGCCGCCGCGGCACCGGGGTCGTCGGCCTCGGTGATCGCCCGTACGACGACCACCCGGCGGGCGCCCGCTTCGAGCACCTCGTCGAGGTTGCCGAGGTCGATGCCGCCGATGGCGAACCAGGGGCGGTCGGTGCCGAGCGCCGCCGCGTAGCGCACCAGGTCGAGGCCCGGTGCGTGGCGCCCGGGCTTGGTGGGGGTCGGCCAGCAGGGGCCGGTGCAGAAGTAGTCCACGCCCTCCTGGACCGCGGCGGCCGCGACCTCCGGCTCGGCATGCGTGGAGCGGCCGATCAGGATCTCGTCGCCGAGGATCGCGCGGGCGGCCGGAACGGGCAGGTCGCCCTGGCCCAGGTGCAGCACCTCGGCGCCGATCGGGTGCGTGGTGCGGGACGCGTGGGCCACGTCCGCCCGGTCGTTCACGGCGAGCAGCTTGCCGTACATGTGGCACTTGTCGGCGAACAGCTCCAGGTACCCGAGCTCCTCGTCCGCCTCCATGCCCTTGTCCCGCAGCTGCACGATGTCCACGCCGTTCTCCAGGACCTCGTCCAGGAAGTCGGCGAGGTCACCCTGGCGCTTGCGGGCGTCCGTGCAGAGGTAGACCCGGGCGTCGGCGAGCTGCGCGCGTGCGGTGGATTCGGGCATGCGTGGGTTCCCCGTGTCGTGTCGGTGGCGTACGGGCCGTGAACGGCGCGGCCCGTACGCCGGTCGGCGTGATCAGCTCAGACGGCGAGCGCCTGGGCGCGGCGCTTCACCTCCGTGCCGCGATTCTCGCTGAGAGCCTGCGCGGGGGTGCCGGGCAGGCTCGGGTCGGGGGTGAAGAGCCACTCGAGCATCTCTTCGTCACTGAAGCCGTCGTCCCGCAGGAGCGTCAAAGTGCCGGTCAGGCCCTTGACGACCTTCTGCTCGGCCCCGTCGATGAAGGCGGCGGGGACGTGCAGCGCGCGGTTCTCACCACGGCGTACGGCGATCAGCTGGCCTTCCTTGACCAGTTGCCGGACGCGCGTCACCTCGACGCCGAACTGTTCGGCGATGTCGGGGAGGGTGAGCCAGGCGGGGACGAGAGCATCGATCTTTGCGTCAATCTCGGTCACGAGCACAAGCCTGCCACGACCCTGGCCTGGGACGCACTCTTCTGCCCGCGGGCAGAAGCCTTCGGGACACCCCCGGATCGCCTTCGGCACGGGCGCCCGACCGCCCGGGGAGTCAGATCGTGGTCGTCTTCAGGGGTCGCGACGGGTCCGAGAGCAGCGCGGGGTCCATTCGGGTGCCCGCCTCGATCAGCCGCCGTCCCTGTGCCAGGTCCCGCGGCCGGCCCACCGCCAGGACCGCGACCAGGCGGTCCTCGCGGAGCCAGCACACCGACCAGGACGGGCCGGTCGGGTCGCCGCGCCAGACGGCGGTGTCGGCGGACGCGTGGTGGCCCGCGTACTGGACGAAGCGGCCGAACTGCTCGGACCAGAAGTACGGCACGGGGTCGTACGCGGCGGCCGTCTCGCCGACGATGTTCGCGGCGACCGTGCGAGGGCCCTGGAGTGCGTTGTCCCAGTGGTGGACCAGCAGGCGCTCGCCGTACCGGCCCGACGGGAAGGAGGCGCAGTCGCCGACCGCGTACACGTCCGGCACTGAGGTGCGCAGATGGTCGTCCGCGACGACCTCGCGATGGGCGCCGAGCTCGATCCCGGAACCGGCCAGCCAGGCCGTGGCGGGCCGCGCCCCGATGCCGACGACGACCGCACCCGCGGGTACCCGCGAACCGTCGTCCAGAACCACGGCGCCGGGCTCGACGCGCTCCACGCGCGCGTGGGTGCGCAACAACGCCCCGCTGTCCGCGTACCAGGCCGCCATGGGGGCGGCCACCTCGGCGGGCAGGGCGCCCACCAGCGGCCGGTCGGCGGCCTCGACGACGGTCACCGCACAGCCCGCCTCGCGCGCCGCCGTGGCGAACTCGGCGCCGATCCAGCCCGCGCCCACCACCACGATGTCGTGCTGCCGGGCGAGTACGGGCCGCAGTCGCTCGGCGTCGTCCAGCGTGCGCAGCAGATGGACTCCGGGGACGCCCTCGGCGCCCGGCAGATGGATCGGTTCCGCGCCGGTGGCGACGACCAGGACGTCGTACGGGACGGGCCCGGCGGCCGTGTCGAGCTCGTGCCGGCGAGGGCGCAGGCCGGTCACTTCGAGGCCCAGGCGAAGCTCGACGCCCAGCGCCTCGAAGTCGACGTCGAAGGCGGAGCCCTCCGCCTTGCCGAGGAGTACGGCCTTGGACAGCGGCGGCCGGTCGTAGGGCTGGTGGGGCTCCGCGCCGATCAGCGTCACGGTGCCGGTGAAGCCCCGTTCCCGCAGGGCCACCGCGGTCTGCACCCCGGCCATGCCCGCGCCGACGATCACGACGTTCCGTCCCGTCGTCGGGCTCCGTCCCTGCGTCTGCTCGCTCACACGATCACCATAGACACTGACGGATTGTCAGTCAGGGGGCACGATCAGTGACCTGTTCCACAGCGGCTTCCCCGGCGCCGGCGGGTTCAGTTCCCGGTGACCTCTTCGACCACACTTGTCCCGCTGCCCGGCTGCGACTCCCACTCCCAGGTCTCCTCCAGGCGCACCCGCCCGTCGGCCAGCTCGACGACCCGGGACTCGCAGTGCCCCGAGGAGGTGGTGCCGTCCCGCTTGAGCTGTACGTACCGGAAGTCGAGGCGGTCGCCCGCGCGGGTGCCCACGAGATGGCCGCGTACGACGTCGCCGCCCGCGTACTCGGCCCAGATCTCGCCGTCCTTCTCGTGGTACGCGAACCGGGTGCGCGTGCCCACCTGACCTGGGGCTTGGTCGGCGACGGGAGCGAGGAAGAGACCGTCGAGCGAGCGGGCCATGCCGTGAGGCTCCCTTACTGAGGCGTGCGACGAAGGGCTAGGGTGGCCAACGTAGAGCACTCGCGGGAGCCCGGACGAACCGGGCTGAGAGGGAGGCTGGGACGGCCTCCGACCGTACGAACCTGATCCGGGTCATGCCGGCGAAGGGAGGGGCTGGACGCCCATGTCGCGTACAACATCGGCCACATCCGCATCAGCCGCATCCGCATCAGCTGCATCCGCGTCCGTCACATCCGACGTACTGGTCGTCGGGGGCGGCATCATCGGCCTGGTCACGGCCTGGCGGGCGGCGCAGCGCGGCTTCACGACCGCGCTCATGGATCCCGAACCGGGCGGCGGCGCCGCGCAGGTGGCGGCCGGGATGCTGGCCGCCGTCACCGAGCTGCACTACGGCGAGCAGACCCTGCTCGGCCTCAACCTGGCCTCCGCCCGCCGCTATCCGGACTTCGCCGAGGAGCTGACCGAGGCGACCGGCCAGGACCTCGGCTACCGCCGGTGCGGCACGCTCGCCGTCGCGCTCGACGCCGACGACCGGGCCCATCTGCGCGAACTGCACGTCCTGCAGAGTCAGTCGGGCCTGGACTCCGAGTGGCTGAGCGGCCGCGAGTGCCGGCGCCTGGAGCCGATGCTCGCGCCGGGTGTGCGCGGCGGCCTGCGGGTCGACGGCGACCACCAGGTCGATCCGCGGCGGCTGGCCGGGGCCCTGGTCACGGCCTGCGAGCGGGCCGGAGTGGTCTTCCACCGGACGTGGGCCGAGCGGCTGACCGTCGTACGGGACCGGGCCGCCGGAGTCCGTACCGCCGACGGGACCGAACTGTCGGCCGGCCAGGTCGTCCTCGCCGCGGGCAGCCTCAGCGGGCGCCTCGCCGGGGTCCCCGACCACGTGCTGCCGCCGGTGCGTCCCGTGAAGGGCCAGGTGCTGCGGCTGACCGTGCCGAAACGGTACGCGCCCTTCCTGAGCCGGACCGTGCGCGCCGTCGTCCGGGGCAGCCAGGTCTACCTCGTGCCGCGCGAGAGCGGCGAGCTGGTGGTCGGCGCGACCAGCGAGGAGCTGGGCTGGGACACGACGGTGACCGCGGGCGGCGTGTACGAGCTGCTGCGGGACGCCCACGAGCTCGTACCCGGCATCACCGAGCTGCCGCTCACCGAGACGCGGGCCGGGCTGCGGCCGGCCTCCCCCGACAACGCGCCACTGCTCGGCCCGACCGAACTCCCCGGGCTCCTCCTGGCCACCGGCCACTACCGCAACGGCGTGCTGCTCACGCCGATCACCGGCGACGCCCTGGCGCACGCCCTGACCACCGGTGAACTCCCGGACGAGGCCCGCCCGTTCACGCCCAAGCGCTTCAGTACCGCCGCACTCACGGAGCAGCCCGCATGACCCGGGCAACCGCACTCACGACCATCTCCGTCAACGGTGAGCCGCGCGAGTTCGCCGCGGGCACCGCCCTGGACACAGTCGTCG
The DNA here is from genome assembly GCF_040654355.1 of Streptomyces sp. NPDC050704. Classification (NCBI taxonomy): domain Bacteria; kingdom Bacillati; phylum Actinomycetota; class Actinomycetes; order Kitasatosporales; family Streptomycetaceae; genus Streptomyces; species Streptomyces sp. NPDC050704. Next base: position 57,818 of record NZ_JBFAHW010000057.1, read on the forward strand.
CCGCCCTCACCGCGGCCCCCTCAGGAGTGGCCGCCGCGCTCAACGAAACCGTCGTCCCGCGCGCGCGGTGGGCGAAAACCCTCCTCTCCGAGGGAGACCGCGTCGAAGTCCTCACCGCCGTCCAAGGAGGCTGACCCATGGCCGACGACCCCTTCGTCCTCGGCGGTACGTCCTTCACGTCCCGCCTCATCATGGGCACCGGCGGCGCGCCGAGCCTCGACGTCCTGGAGCGCTCGCTCGTCGCGTCCGGCACGGAGCTGACGACGGTCGCGATGCGCCGCGTGGACCCCACGGCGCACGGCTCGGTGCTGTCCGTGCTCGACCGGCTCGGCATCCGCGTGCTGCCGAACACCGCGGGCTGTTTCACCGCCGGGGAGGCCGTCCTCACGGCCCGTCTCGCGCGTGAGGCGCTCGGCACCGACCTGATCAAACTGGAGGTCATCGCGGACGAGCGCACGCTGCTGCCCGATCCGATCGAGCTGCTCGACGCCGCCGAGACCCTCGTCGACGACGGCTTCACGGTGCTCCCGTACACGAACGACGACCCGGTGGTCGCGCGGAAGCTCGAAGACGTGGGCTGCGCGGCGATCATGCCGCTCGGGTCGCCCATCGGGTCCGGGCTCGGCATCCGCAACCCGCACAACTTCCAGCTGATCGTGGACCACGCGCGCGTGCCGGTGATCCTGGACGCGGGCGCCGGCACGGCGTCGGACGCCGCGCTCGCCATGGAGCTGGGGTGCGCGGGTGTGATGCTCGCCTCGGCCGTGACGCGGGCGCAGGAGCCGGTGCTGATGGCCGAGGGCATGCGGCACGCGGTCGAGGCGGGACGGCTCGCGTACCGCGCGGGACGTATTCCGCGTCGGCACTTCGCCGAGGCGTCGTCCCCGGCGGAGGGCATGGCCCGGTTGGACCCGGAGAGGCCCGCTTTTTGAACACCCGTCCCATGAAACTGAACGCCTGTCCCACGAATGCGGCGTGCGTCACAGCTCGGCTGCAGTAAAGCCCCGAAATCGCCCGCAGGGGCAGCTCTGACAGTGGCGGCTCGTACACTCACCTGCGTGGATACGACCCTTCAGGACCCGCTGGTCGGGCATGTGCTCGACGGCCGCTATCGCGTCGAGGCGCGCATCGCGGTCGGCGGGATGGCCACGGTCTACCGGGCCGTGGACACCCGCCTGGACCGGGTGCTCGCACTCAAGGTGATGCACCCGACGCTGGCGGCCGACACCACGTTCGTCGACCGCTTCATCCGCGAGGCCAAGTCGGTGGCCAGACTCGCGCACCCGAACGTGGTGCAGGTCTTCGACCAGGGCACGGACGGCAGTTACGTCTATCTCGCGATGGAGTACGTGGCCGGGTGCACCCTGCGGGACGTGCTGCGCGAGCGCGGGGCGCTGCAGCCGCGGGCCGCGCTCGACATCCTGGAGCCGGTGCTGGCCGCGCTGGGCGCCGCGCACCGCGCCGGTTTCGTGCACCGCGACATGAAGCCGGAGAACGTCCTGATAGGGGACGACGGCCGGGTGAAGGTCGCGGACTTCGGTCTCGTACGGGCCGTGGACACGGTCACCAGCACGACGGGGGCCGTGCTCGGCACGGTGTCGTATCTCGCCCCTGAGCAGATAGAGAGCGGCACGGCCGATCCCCGGGTCGACGTGTACGCGTGCGGCATCCTCCTCTTCGAGATGCTCACCGGCGACCGGCCGCACTCCGGGGACTCCCCGGCAGCGGTCCTCTACAAGCACCTGCACGAGGACGTGCCCCCGCCGTCGGCGGCCGTGCCCGGCCTGGCCTACGAGCTCGACGAGCTGGTCACCTCGGCCACCGCGCGCACACCGGACCTGCGTCCGTACGACGCGGTGGCGCTGCTCTCCCAGGTGCTGGACGCGCGGAACGCGCTGAGCGCCGACCAGTTGGACGCGGTGCCGCCGCAGGCGGTCGCCGCGGACCACGACAACCACAGCAGCCACACCCACCACAACAACGCAGACGACCGTACGAGCGTGATCCCGCGCTCGCTGTCCGTGCCGCGGCCCCTGCCGGTGAACGAGGACGACCGCGATCTCGCGCTGAACCGCACGAGCTTCCTGCCGTCCCCGCCGCCCGGCCCGCCGCGCCGCGGCCGCGGCCGCGCGGTGGCCGCCCCCCGCCGCGGCCTGCTCGCGATCGTCGCCGCGGTACTGCTGGCTCTCGGACTCGGCGCGGGTGTCTGGTACATCAACTCCGGCCAGTTCACCAAGGTCCCGGCGGTGCTCGACAAGACTCAGGCGGTGGCCGAGAAGCAGCTCTCGGCCGCCGGACTCGACGTGAAGGTCGAACGCGAGTACAGCGACACCATCAAGCTCGGCAAGGTCATCAGGACCGACCCGAAGCCGGGCGCCCGGATCCGCGACAACGACTCCGTGACGCTGGTCGTCTCGCGCGGCCCGGAGGTCGTGCGCGTGCCGGACCTGGAGGGCTACGCGCTGGACAAGGCCAAGGAGCGGCTGAAGACCGAGGGCCTGGCGGCGGGCATGGTCACCAGGGCCTTCAGCGATGAGGCCCCCAAGGGCTTCGTGATCAGCACGGACCCGGAGGCTGGCACCGAGCGGCGCGGCGGTTCCGCGATCGCGATCACCGTCAGCAGGGGCAGCCCGGTGGACGTGCCCGACGTCCTCGGCGACGACCTGGCCGACGCGCGGCAGGAGCTGGAGGGCCTCGGCCTGAAGGTCAGGATCAAGTCCGAGCGGATCAACTCCGACTACGACGCCGGTCAGATCGCCGAGCAGGCGCCGAATCCCGACAAGCGGCTGGCCGAGGGCGACACCGTCACACTGACGGTGTCCAAGGGCCCGCCGCTGGTCGAGGTCCCCGACGTCGTGGGCGACAAGGTCGACGACGCGAAGCAGACGCTGGAGAACGCCGGCTTCCGGGTCGAGGAGGACCGCGGTCTGCTCGGCCTCTTCGGCGACACGGTGAAGAGCCAGTCGACGGCCGGCGGCGAGACGGCGCCCAAGGGGTCGACGATCACCATCGAGATCCGCTGAGCCGGCTGCGAGCGCATCCGCCGACGGGACGGCCGGGACCGCGTGACACCCTGACCGGGTGAGCACACAGCAGTCCCGCAACCCCGTCGGCGGCCATGTCCCGGTCGCCGGAGGCCTCGCCTCCGTAGGCCTCTCGTACGCCCGTGACCTGGCCGCCGAGACCGTCCAGGTGTTCGTCGCCAACCCGCGCGGCTGGGCGACCCCGCCCGGAAACCCGCTCCAGGACGAGGAGTTCCGGGCCGCCTGCGCCGCCGGGTCGATTCCCGCGTACGTCCACGCGCCCTATCTGATCAACTTCGGCTCGCACACCGAGGCGACCGTGGAGAAGTCGGTGGAGTCGCTGCGCCACTCGCTGCGCCGCGGGCGAGCGATCGGGGCGCTGGGTGTGGTCGTGCACACGGGTTCGGCGACCGGCGGCCGGGAGCGCTCGGTCGCGCTCAAGCAGGTACGGGAGTATCTGCTGCCGCTGCTCGACGAGCTGACCCACGACGACGACCCGTATCTCCTCCTTGAGTCGACCGCCGGCCAGGGCGCCTCGCTCTGTTCCCGGACCTGGGACTTCGGGCCCTACTTCGAGGCGCTCGACGCCCACCCGAAGCTGGGCGTCTGCCTGGACACGTGCCACATCTTCGCGGCGGGCCACGACCTGACCGGGCCCAGCGGCATGCACCAGACCCTCGACCTGCTGGTGGACACGGTCGGCGAGGGCCGGCTGAAGCTGATCCACGCCAACGACTCCAAGGACGTGGTCGGCGCCCACAAGGACCGCCACGAGAACATCGGTTCCGGCCACATCGGCGAGGACCCGTTCCGCGCGCTGATGACCCACCCCGCCACCGAGGGCGTACCGCTGATCATCGAGACCCCCGGCGGCAAGGAGGGGCACGCGGCGGACGTGGAGCGGCTGAAGAAGCTCCGGGACGACTGAGCCCCGGGCCGGGTCAGAGCTCGGGGCCGTCCCCGGGCTCTTCCTGGTAGGAGTAGCGCTGCTCGCGCCAGGGGTCGCCGACGTTGTGGTAGCCGCGCTCCTCCCAGAAGCCGCGGCGGTCGGCGGTCATGTACTCGACGCCCCGGACCCACTTGGGGCCCTTCCAGGCGTACAGGTGCGGCACGACCAGGCGGAGCGGAAAGCCGTGCTCCGCGGTGAGCAGCTCGCCGTCCTTGTGAGTGGCGAAAATCGAACGGTCGGACGCGAAGTCGTCGAGGCGCAGATTCGAGCTGAAGCCGTACTCCGCCCAGACCATCACATGGGTGACGGCGGGCGCGGGCGGGGCGATCTCCAGGATCGTACGGGCCGGGATGCCGCCCCACTCCGCCCCGACCATGCTGAACTTGGTGACGCAGTGCAGGTCGGACACCACGGTGGCGTACGGCAGGGCCGTGAACTCCTCGTGGGTCCAGCAGCACTTCTCGCTGTCGGCGGTCGCGCCGAAGACTCTGAACTCCCAGCGCTCGGGGCGGAACTTGGGTACGGGCCCGTAGTGCGTAACCGGCCAGCCCCGCTGCAGTCGCTGCCCCGGTGGAAGCTCCGACTGCGCTGCTTCCCCAGATTCGCGACCCACCGGCTGACCCATGTCTCCATCCTGACAGACCTGACACGGGAGACATGACCGGGTCCGTCCCGATTCGGACAACTCGGACTAAGCCTGTACTTACTTACTAAGCATGCACTTACTGGACGATCTTCGACCGCCGGTGCAATCATGCGGCCAACCGGCCTGTCCCCCCGCTTGGAAGGAGCCTCTGCGATGCAGGGCGACCCCGAGGTCCTTGAATTTCTGAATGAGCAGCTGACCGGCGAGCTGACGGCGATCAACCAGTACTTCCTGCACGCGAAGATGCAGGACAACTTCGGCTGGACGAAGCTCGCCAAGTACACCCGCTCCGAGTCCTTCGACGAGATGAAGCACGCCGAGGTCCTCACCGACCGGATCCTCTTCCTGGACGGCCTGCCGAACTACCAGCGGCTCTTCCACGTCCGGGTCGGCCAGACGGTCACCGAGATGTTCCAGGCGGACCGGCAGGTCGAGGTCGAGGCGATCGACCGCCTCAAGCGCGGTATCGAGGTGATGCGGAACAAGGGCGACATCACGTCGGCGAACATCTTCGAGTCGATCCTCGAGGACGAAGAGCACCACATCGACTACCTCGACACCCAGCTGGAGCTGGTGGAGAAGCTCGGCGAGGCGCTCTACATCGCGCAGCTCATCGAGCAGCCGGAGAGCTAGGCCGCCTCGTCCAGCTCGGCCATCTCGGCCATTTCCGCGAGTGCGGGCACACCCTGCCCGACCGAGTCGCGGCTGGGGCACGCGCCCCGGCCCAGCAGTGCCTGGATACGTCGTACGCAGGAACCGCAGTCGGTGCCCGCCTTGCAGGCCGACGCTATCTGGCGGGGCGTGCAGGCACCGCCCGCCGCATGCTTCTTCACCTGCTCCTCGGTGACCCCGAAGCAGTTGCAGACGTACATGCGGCCCACCTCTCGCCGGGATCCCGAAGTCGTGCCGTCCCGAGTTTTCGGTGAGGCTAACCTAACCTTACCCGCCGGGCGGGAACCGTAAAAGTGCCGTGGGGCGCGGATCGTATGTGATCCGCGCCCCACGGCATGTTCCGGTAACAACCGAATCGGCTGTCGGCCCCCTACCGGGCCTTCTACTGGTCCCGGTACATCTCGGCGACCAGGAAGGCCAGGTCGAGCGACTGGCTGCGGTTCAGGCGCGGGTCGCAGGCCGTCTCGTAGCGCTGGTGCAGGTCGTCGACGAAGATCTCGTCGCCGCCGCCCACGCACTCGGTGACGTCGTCACCGGTGAGCTCGACGTGGATGCCGCCCGGGTGCGTGCCGAGCTCCTTGTGGACCTCGAAGAAGCCCTTGACCTCGTCGAGCACGTCGTCGAAGCGGCGGGTCTTGTGACCGGAGGCCGCCTCGTAGGTGTTGCCGTGCATCGGGTCGGTGATCCAGGCGACGGTCGCGCCGGAGGCGGTGACCTTCTCGACCAGCTCGGGCAGCTTGTCGCGGACCTTGTCGGCGCCCATGCGGACGATGAAGGTCAGCCGGCCCGGCTCGCGGTCCGGGTCGAGGCGCTCGATGTACTGCAGCGCGTCCTCGGCCGTCGTCGTCGGGCCGAGCTTGATGCCGATCGGGTTGCGGATCTTCGAGGCGAACTCGATGTGCGCGCCGTCCAGCTGGCGGGTGCGCTCACCGATCCACACCATGTGCGCGGACACGTCGTACAGCCGGCCCGTGCGCGAGTCGACCCTGGTCAGCGCCGACTCGTAGTCGAGGAGCAGCGCCTCGTGGGAGGCGTAGAACTCGACGGTCTTGAACTCCTCCGGGTCCGCCCCGCAGGCGTGCATGAAGTTCAGCGCCTGGTCGATCTCGCGCGCCAGCTGCTCGTAGCGCTGCCCGGACGGGGAGGTCCGCACGAAGTCCTGGTTCCAGGCGTGCACCTGGCGCAGGTCGGCGTAGCCGCCGGTGGTGAAGGCGCGCACCAGGTTGAGCGTGGAGGCGGAGGCGTTGTACATCCGCTTCAGCCGCTCGGGGTCCGGGATGCGGGCCTTCTCGGTGAAGTCGAAGCCGTTGACGGAGTCGCCCCGGTAGGTCGGGAGCGTCACCCCGTCGCGGGTCTCGGTGCCCTTGGAGCGCGGCTTGGAGTACTGGCCGGCGATCCGGCCCACCTTCACGACCGGCACGGAGGCCGCGTACGTGAGGACGGCGCCCATCTGGAGGAGGGTCTTGAGCTTGGCCCTGATCTGTTCGGCACCGACAGCGTCGAACGACTCCGCGCAGTCACCGCCCTGAAGCAGGAATGCCTCGCCCCTGGCGACGGCCCCGAGCCGGGCGCGCAGCTGGTCGCACTCGCCCGCGAAGACGAGCGGCGGATACGTCGACAACTCCGCAGTCACTTCACGCAGAGCCTTGGCATCGGGGTAGTCCGGCTGCTGCGCCGCGGGCAGGTCTCGCCAGGTCGCCTCGGTGGCGACGGCTTGGGATTCAGCGTTCACGGTCACAGCCCATAGGTTACGGGGTTGTGTCCAGTGCGCCGTCGCACGCTCACTCAGTGAGACAGGGCGGGGGATGGCCCGACCTGTCGGAAGTCACGGAGCCACAGGCCTGTCCGGCGACCGAATCGGGTAGGGTGCGGGCCATGTTCGCGCACTCGATCCAGACTTGGTGGTGGACCGCTCATCCGGCGGCCCGCTGACTGCGCGTACTCACTCACTTCGCGAAGGCCGCCCGAGGGGCGGCCTTCGGTGTTTTCGCGACCGGGACCGTTCCTCTCCACTCCTCTCTTCACCGAGACGCCGAGAAGGAACACGGACCCATGAACCTGCTCGATCTGCTGGACGATCCCCGCCCTTTCGCCCTGCTGCGCCGCCGCACACCGGGCCATGACCACGAGACGGTCGAGGTGCTGCTCGGCCCGGTCGCCGAGTACGAGCGGCTGGCCGACCTCCCCGAGGGCCTCGCGCTCATTCCGTTCCGCCAGATCCGGGAGCGCGGCTTCGACGTCCGCGACGACGGCACGCTGCTGGCGGCGCTGGTCCCCGAGGAGACGTACGAAGTGCCCCTGGAGCAGGCCCTGGCGGAACTTCCCGCGCACGACGTACGTGTCGAGGACGGCGGCTTCGACGTCGAGGACGACGAGTACGCCGGGATCGTGGGGCGTGTTCTGCGCGAGGAGATCGGTCGGGGCGAGGGCGCGAACTTCGTCATCCGGCGGACGTACGAGGGTGAGATCCCGGGGTTCGGGCGGGCCGACGCGCTGGCCCTCTTCCGGCGGCTGCTGGTCGGTGAGCGGGGCGCGTACTGGACGTTCGTCGTGCACACGGGAGAGCGCACGCTCGTCGGGGCCAGTCCCGAGGTGCACGTCCGGATGTCCGGCGGGACCGTGGTGATGAACCCGATCAGCGGGACGTACCGCTATCCGGCCGACGGTCCGACCGCCGAGGATCTGCTGGACTTCCTCGCCGACGGCAAGGAGGTCGAGGAGCTCTCGATGGTCGTCGACGAGGAGCTCAAGATGATGTGCACGGTCGGCGACATGGGCGGTGTCGTGATCGGGCCGCGGCTCAAGGAGATGGCCCATCTCGCGCACACCGAGTACGAGTTGCGGGGCAAATCGTCGCTGGATGTGCGCGAGGTGCTGAAGGAGACCATGTTCGCCGCCACGGTCACCGGGTCGCCCGTGCAGAACGCCTGCCGGGTCATCGAGCGGTACGAGGTGGGTGGACGCGGGTACTACGCGGGTGCGCTGGCGCTGATCGGACACGATTCCGGGGACGCCCAGACCCTCGACTCCCCCATCCTCATCCGGACCGCCGACATCGACGCGGCAGGACGGCTGCGGGTGCCGGTCGGTGCGACGCTCGTCCGCGGCTCGGACCCGGCGAGCGAGGTCGCCGAGACACATGCGAAGGCGGCGGGGGTGCTGGCGGCGCTGGGGGTACGGCCCGGGCGGCCCCGCGACGAGGGCGTACGGCCCGGGCTCGCGGACGATCCGCGGGTGCGGGCCGCGCTCGACGGGCGGCGGGCCTCGCTGGCGCCGTTCTGGCTGCGGATGCAGGAGCGGTCGGCGGAGCTCGCCGGGCACGCCCTCGTCGTCGACGGCGAGGACACCTTCACGGCGATGCTCGCGCATCTGCTGCGCTCGTCGGGCCTTGAGGTGAGCGTCCGGCGGTACGACGAGCCGGGATTGCGGGAGGCCGTCCGCGCACACGAGGGGCCGCTGGTCCTGGGCCCCGGTCCGGGCGATCCCTCGGACCTCGCGGACCCCAAGATGGTGTTCCTCCGCGACCTGGCCGCCGAGGTGATCCGTGGTCACCGGCACGGTGTGCTGGGCGTCTGTCTCGGCCATGAGCTGATCGCGGCGGAGCTGGGCCTGGAGATCGTACGCAAGGAAGTCCCGTACCAAGGGGCCCAGGCGGACATCGGTCTCTTCGGGCGGACGGAGACCGTCGGCTTCTACAACAGCTTCGTGGCGCGGTGCGACGACGAGGCCGCCGTCGAGCTGGCCGCTCATGGGGTCGAGATCAGCCGCGAGAGGTCTGCGGGAGAGGTGCACGCGCTGCGCGGGCCCGGCTTCGCCGGCGTCCAGTTCCACCCGGAGTCGGTGCTGACGCTGCGCGGCACGGACGTGGTGCGGGACCTGGTGAGCCGCCTGAGCGAAGGGGCGGGCACCGGCACGTTCTCGGAGCGGCCCGCCGTGTAGCGGGGTTTTTCGCCCCCGCCGCCCCTACCCATACCCGTCCCCTGGGGGCTCCGCCCCCAGACCCCCGCAATCGGCCTGAACGGCCTCGTCCTCAAACGCCGGACGGGCTGAAAGGCAGG
>NZ_JBFAHW010000058.1:0-66562 GCF_040654355.1 Streptomyces sp. NPDC050704
CCTCCGCCAGCGCCCTCCACAGGCCCATCGCGCCGTCGCCGACCACGAGCATCGGGTCGTGCATCCCGCGCCGCCGACAGTCGCGCAGCAGGTCCACCCAGGACTCGGTGGACTCGCGCAGACCCTCGGTGATCGCGATGAGTTCCTTGGTGCCGTCGGCGCGGACGCCGATCAGGACCAGGAGGCAGGAGTGCGTCTGGGACAAGCGGATCTTGGGATGGACGCCGTCGGCCCAGCCGTAGACGTAGTCGGATCCGGCCAGGTCACGGTGCTGGAACTCGGTGTGGTCGGCGGTCCACTGCTGCGTCAGCCGGGTCACCGTAGCCGGCGACAGCCCGGCCGAGGAGCCCAGGAACTGCTCCATCGCAGGCACGAAGTCGCCCGACGACAGGCCGTGGAGATAGAGCAGCGGCAACACCTCGCTGATCTTCGGGGACTTCCGGCACCACGGCGCGAGGATCTTCGAGGAAAACCGCTGACGTTCACCCGTCTCCTCGTCGACCCGCTTGTCGTTCACGCGGGGCGGCCACCTCGATGGGCCCGGCAGACGTGGTCACCGTCCGCGGCCGGTGGCGGCCATTACGCACCACCAGCCGACGGCCGGCCTCGTCACGCTGACCGGCCAGCTCGGCTATGTACTGGTCCACCTCCGCCTCCAGGGCGGCGGCCGGCATCCGCCGAGCGCCGTCGCGGACGATCTCGTCGATCAGGGAACCGGCCTCGGTCGTGCCGTCTTCGTTGACTACGCTGAGCACGGGCGTACCTTCCCGACCCGCGTTCACAGCGCGGGCCTACTCGGTGACTTGACGATCACTCACTCGGGAGGTACGCCCTCGCGCATCCTCCAGAGGAGCTGATCCACAAGTCCTGAGCATTGCTCTTGTTGGGGGGAGCCAAGCGGTGTACTGGCCGCGCAGCCGGTTTCGTTCTGAGGTCGTTGTGAGTACGACATCCGCGCCGCCGTCATACGGGTGGTGGATGCGTCGGAGTTCCGTGTCGGTGATGAACACTTCGACGAGTTGATCGTCCGCGACGGCGCGCAACAGCTCGTCGACACAGCCGCGTCTCCACGGGCGCTGGTCGGCGTACAAACGTATGTGGGTGTGAAACTCCGGGTCGGGGTCGTCCTGCTCCGACTCGGTCCACCAGCGGACGCCGTTCGGGTGCAGTGTCTCTCGTGGTGTCGGGTAGCCGGCGGGCCCGGTCGGCGTGTCCGCCCAGTCCATGGTCACCACGAACACATCCTTGCCCGTGAACAGTTCGTCGAGGACTGTGTTGTACCGGTCCAGCACGATCGCGTACTCGTCCTCGGACTCCGGGTAGCGCTTCGAGCCAGGGAGGCTGTGGAAGCGCACCCAGCGGTCCGCGTACGTACTGCGGAACGTGTGGGCGAGGGGTGGACCCGACGATCGCCGTTCCTGCCACAGCCCCGCCAACAACGCGGGTGTGACTCCAGCGCTCACCCGTCCGCCTTCGCCACACCGATCGGGCAGGACACCCCGGTCCCGCCGGTTATGTCCTGCCATGTGACCCATGGGTGCTGCCTTGCGAGCGCAGGTGGGCTGCCAGTTCGTCGGCGGCGGGGTATTGCCGTTCCTGCGGCAGCAGTTGGGTCGCAGAGGCCAGGTCGCCGCTGCTGACTAGTGCGTGGATCTCATGGGCGAGTGAGGTCACGTCGTTGATGGAGACGGTCCACTCGTCCGCATAGCGGCGCACGGCCTCGCCGGAGAGTCCGAGTTGCAGTGAGCGGTAGGGCAGTGGTCGCAGGTGTAGATCGCGCTCGGGATCCCACTGGATACGGGCCGGTGCGCGCTTCAACTGGCGTTGCCAGGTGCTGCGGTCAGGATGCAGCCCACGTTCGTAACTCGACAGGCAGGCGTTGCGCAGTGCCCACTCGAAGCCCTCGCGAGTGATCTCGACGGCAAGCACGGTCTCCTGCCCCGGCTTCGTGCCCCAGCCGCAGCGGTACATCATCCACAGGAACGACGGCTTGATCCATGTCATGCGATCCCGCTTCCACACCGCCGGAAAGCGGCCCTCGCGGACGGCGGGCAGGCCGATTTCCGGGGAGTACGCCTGGTAGACGGTGATCGTGGATTCTGCGTAGACGGCACGGATCCCGCGTTGCGGTTCTTCCATGGCCTACAGCGTGGGGCCGGGCGAGTCCGGTGGCTACTGATTTTCGACCGCCGCTCACTCCATCAGAGAGGCGGCCGCAGCACCATGTGGCACGGCCGTCCTCTTCACTCACCAGGGCTCACGCCGCCGTCTACTTGTCCGCCGCCTCCGGCGCCGGGGCAATGCCCGTCGGGCAGGACTGACCCCAGTTCGTCCCGAACGGGTCACCCAGCTTGACCCCCGTCCCGCCCAACCCGCAGTACCCGTCCGGGTTTTTGCTGCCCGAAAGATACTGCTGGTGGTACCCCTCAGCCGGGTAGAAGGTCCGCCCCTCCGCAGGCAGGATCTCCGTCGAGATCGTGCCGTAGCCCGAGCCCGTCAGGACCTGCTGGTATGCGGCGCGGGACGCCTCGGCCGTGGCTGCCTGGGCGGAGGTGTGGGTGTAGATGGCCGAGCGGTACTGGGTGCCGACGTCGTTGCCCTGGCGGAAGCCCTGGGTGGGATTGTGGGACTCCCAGAAGAGCTTGAGGAGTTCCTCGTACGAGATCACGGTGGGGTCGTGGACCACGCGGACCGCCTCGGTGTGGCCCGTCAGGCCCGAGCAGACCTCCTCGTACGTCGGGTGCTCGGTGAAGCCGCCCTGGTAGCCGACCAGCGTCGTGTGGACGCCTGCCGGGAGCTGCCAGAACTTGCGCTCGGCGCCCCAGAAGCAGCCCAGGCCGAAGTCGGCGATCTCCAGGCCCTCGGGGTAGGGGCCGAGAAGCCGGGTGCCGAGAACGGTGTGCCGCTCGGGGACGGGGAACGTCGGATCGGGGCGGCCGCGCAAGGCCTGCTCGGCGGTGGGCAACCGCGGCGTGCGGCTGTGCGGGAACATGCGGTCTCCTCGGCGTTGGGGGCCGGTCAGCGGAACGTTCGAGCCCTGGACAACATTCCGACCGGCATTCCCGGCGGGCCGCTCAGTGGGACATCAGTGGCACATCAGTGGGACAGCGTCGCCGGGCTCCCCCCGTTCGCCTCGTACCCCGCCACCGCCAGTGCCCGGTACACCGCGTAGTCCGATGCCGGATCCCGCGTCAGGGTCCACGGCAGGGCGCCCACGTGGCCGTCGACTTGGACGAGCTGGTGCATCGCCTCGGCCCAGCGCTCGCCGCGGACCAGGAAGAAGACCAGCAGGTGGCGGACGTGGGCGAGCATCGGGTCGTCGGGGCGGGCGGCGTGGACCGCGAAGAGCGCGCCGTGGACCGCCTTGGTCACGACCTCGCTCTGGTAGAAGCTGCTGACCAGGTTCACCTCGGGGAGGTGCTCGAAGACCGCGAAGAGGGGCATCGCGGCCAGGAGGGAACCCTGGGGGGCCCGGGCCGCGGCCGCCTCCGCGAAGGAGTACGCCGTCTCACGCGTGCCGTGCCACTTCTCGCACCAGTAGTGCAGCGCCGCCAGATGCGCTCCCATGTGCGCGGGCGCGCGGTCCAGGATCTTCAGCCAGAGCTTCTCGAACTCCGGCTGGGAGTACGCGAGTCCCCGGGCCACGGAGAGCTCGATGACGTACGGGATCGGGTCACCGGGGGAGAGCAGGGCGGCCTCGCCGCAGGCGGACCGTGCCTCCTCCATGATGATCCGGAACTCGTCCGTCCCCGGCGTCGACGTACGCCACGCCTGCTGCACCAGGAACTCCGCGTGCACGGCGGCGCCGCCCGCGTCCTTGGGCTTCTCGGTCCGCCACACCCGCAGCCACTGCCCGCCGGGGTTCTCGCTCACCCCGCCGGGGCGTCGCTGCAGTTCGAGCGAGGCGGCGCCCGCGAAGGCCTGCACGCGCTGCCAGCGTCGCTCCCCGTCCGTCTCGGTGCCGGCGAGGAGCTGGGACGCCGCCCGGTAGTCCTGGCTCTGCTGCACCAGGTCCAGCACCTCCAGGAGGTCCTGGTCGGGTCCTGGCATGCGGATGTCCAGCTCCTCCTCGCGCAGGAAGCCGTAGTTCGCCGGGTCGGCGGCGTCCGGGTCTCCGGGGGAGACCTGCTGGATACCACCGGCACGCCTGCGCATCATGATCGGCCCGATGACGAAGCCCAGCATGACCAGCGCCATCAGGAACCAGAGAATCTCCATACCCCAAGCGAACCAGACGGGTCCGACATTTGGCCAACCTGGTCGGGACAAAGCCGCCCGGACGCCCTCTGGCCGCCCCGGCCGACGGCGTCCGCCGTCACGAAGCCCGCGAGCGCACTACCCTCGGTGCCCATGAGCGACAGGCACATCAGCCAGCACTTCGAAACCGTGGCGATCCACGCGGGCAACACCGCCGATCCCCTCACCGGCGCGGTCGTCCCGCCGATCTACCAGGTCTCGACCTACAAGCAGGACGGCGTCGGCGGACTGCGTGGCGGCTACGAGTACAGCCGCAGCGCCAACCCCACCAGGACCGCCCTGGAGGAGAACCTCGCCGCCCTGGAGGGCGGCCGCCGTGGGCTCGCGTTCGCGTCCGGACTGGCTGCCGAGGACTGCCTGTTGCGTACGCTGCTCAGCCCGGGCGACCACGTGGTCATCCCCAATGACGCGTACGGCGGTACGTTCCGTCTCTTCGCGAAGGTCGTCTCGCGGTGGGGTGTCGAGTGGTCCGTGGCCGACACCAGCGATCCGGCGGCCGTTCGGGCCGCCATCACCCCGAAGACCAAGGCCGTCTGGGTGGAGACGCCCTCCAACCCCCTCCTCGGCATCAGTGACATCGCCGCGCTGTCCCACATCGCGCGCGAGGCCGGCGCCAAGCTGGTCGTCGACAACACCTTCGCCAGCCCCTACCTCCAGCAGCCGCTCGCGCTCGGCGCGGACGTCGTCGTGCACTCGCTGACCAAGTACATGGGCGGTCACTCGGACGTCGTCGGCGGCGCGCTCGTCGTCGGTGACCAGGAGCTCGGCGAGGAGCTGGCGTACCACCAGAACGCGATGGGCGCGGTCGCCGGGCCCATGGACTGCTGGCTGGTGCTGCGCGGCATCAAGACGCTCGCCGTCCGCATGGACCGGCACAGCGAGAACGCCACCAAGGTCGCCGACATGCTCACCCGGCACGCGCGCGTGACGCGCGTTCTCTACCCGGGCCTCCCGGGACACCCCGGCCACGAGGTCGCCGCGAAGCAGATGAAGGCGTTCGGCGGCATGGTGTCCTTCCAGGTGGAGGGCGGCGAGGAGGCGGCCGTGGCGGTCTGCGACCGCGCCAAGGTGTTCACCCTGGGCGAGTCCCTGGGCGGCGTCGAGTCCCTGATCGAGCACCCGGGGCGGATGACGCACGCGTCCGTGGCCGGTTCGGCCCTGGAGGTGCCCGCCGATCTGGTGCGCCTCTCCGTAGGCATCGAAAACGTCGACGACCTGCTCCAGGACCTCCAGCAGGCCCTCGGCTAGACGCCGGAAAGCCCTGGACGCCGGAAGGCCCTGGACGCCGAAAAGCCCTACCAGCCCGTCAGTGGTGGAGTCGTCTCCGACGGCGGCTCCACCCACGGCCGGGCCATCGACGCCCACACCACGAAGGCGACGGCCGCCGCGAACAGCAGCAGCCACATCAGCCGCCGGGCCGCCCTCCTGCGGTGCAGCATCCGCCCGCCCCGGCGCACCACGTCCCCGTACAGCTCGGGCGGTACGGACGGCTGCGGCGCCTCCAGGATCCGGCGGACCTCGGCTTCCTTGCGGCTCATCGCGCTCATGACGGCGCCACCTTCACGATCGCCGGAGCGGGCTCCCGCGGCGGATGCAGCAGCGTCGCCATGGCGCGCTCACAGATCGCCCGTACGCGCTCCTTGGGCAGTCCCAGCAGCGCCGCCGCCTGCTCCTCGGCGACGCCCTCGTACATGCGCAGCACGAGGATGAGGCGCTCCTGGGGAGCGAGCCGGTGCAGTACGCCGCCGGATTTCGGGCGGCCACGGGGGTGCGCCCAGCCGAGGGCGCCGTACTGATGCCAGGCCACGCGCGCGAAGCGCACGGCCAGGTGCTGCCGGGTCCGGTCGTACGGGTCCTCGCCGTGCAGCCGGTCCCAGGTGGCGTACGTATGGGCCAGGGCCACCGTGAGCAGGTGCCGCGCGCGCGGGTTGTCGTCAGGGGGCTCCGCCGTCAGCAGCGTGGCGGCATGCAGCAGCCGCCCTGCCGCGCCCGCGACGAACGCCTCGAACTCCCGGGCCCGGCGGGCGTTCTGGGACGCCTGCCGCTCTCGCACCGCGCCTCCCGACTGGGGAAAACCGGGCCCCCGGAGGCGTACGACGAGGACGGTCGCGTACGACAGGGCCCGGTCTCATATGAGACCGGGCACGGGTCCCTGGTCAAGACTCCGGCAGAAGGCGTTGCGCTGGGAGGCGGTCCCGGCGGCGGCAACGTGACACGGGGCGGGGCGGTGCGGGGCGCTCAGGAGGACGCCGGGGCCTCCACGGACGGCGACGCGGCCATCCGCTCGGACAGCGCGACGTTGAAGCGCGTCAGGAGCGTGCAGAACGCCTCGCGCTCCTCCGGCGCCCAGTCCTCGGTCAGCTCGGACATCAACTGACGCCTGGAGGACCGTACTTCCTCCAGGCGGGAGAGCCCGCGCGGGGACAGCTGGAGCACCACGGCGCGTCCGTCCTCGGGGTGCGAGGTGCGCTTGACTAGCCCGGTGTCGACGAGCGGGGCCACCTGGCGGGTGACCGTCGAGGAGTCGATGCCCATGCTCGCGGCGAGTGCCTTGACGCCCATCGGCCCCTCCTTGTCGAGGCGGTTGAGCAGCAGATACGCGGCTCGGTCCATGGAGTTGCGCACCTGGCCGACCCCGCCGAGCCGGGTCTGTTCGGCACGGCGGGCGAACACCGCGACCTCGTGCTGCAGTGTTTCGAGAAGACCGGTGTCACCGACGGTCGTCATGTCCATCGACATTTCAGGTGTTGTGGGCATGGCCGGGGGCTCTATTCATGCGTGGGGCTGGGTTGGGGGACAGAGTACGCGGACGGGAGGCGGGCCGTACCGACGCTGCGCAAACCAGTCTCGGACCTTGGTCACGCCCGGTGTGGCGCCGTGTGAACTGCGAGACTGGTGGTCATGAGCTACCGCACGGCTGACTCCTTGCCGCTGGTGACCCTCGACGACGTGCGCGGCGCCCAGAAGATGCTCACGGGCGTGGCGCGGATGACCGCCATGGAGGGCAGCCGGCACCTGTCCGGGCTGGTGGGGGCGCCGGTCCACCTCAAGTGCGAGAACCTCCAGCGGACGGGTTCGTTCAAGCTGCGCGGCGCGTACGTGCGGATCGCCGGGCTGCTTCCCGAGGAGCGGGCGGCGGGGGTGGTCGCCGCGAGTGCCGGGAACCACGCGCAGGGTGTGGCGCTGGCCTCCACGCTGCTCGGCGTGCGTTCCACGGTGTTCATGCCCACGGGTGCCCCGCTGCCGAAGATCGCGGCGACCCGGCACTACGGCGCCGAGGTGCGGATGCACGGGACGGTGGTGGACGAGACGCTGGCCGCGGCGCAGGAGTACGCGGCCGAGACGGGCGCCGTCTTCATCCACCCCTTCGACCACCCGGACATCATCGCCGGGCAGGGCACGGTCGGTCTGGAGATCCTGGAGCAGTGCCCCGAGGTGCGCACGATCGTCGTCGGGATCGGCGGCGGCGGTCTCGCCGCGGGCATCGCGGTCGCGGTGAAGGCGCTCCGGCCGGACGTGCGGATCGTGGGGGTGCAGGCGGCGGGCGCGGCCGCGTATCCGCCCTCGCTGGCGGCGGGGCGCCCGGTGTCGATCGAGAACCCGGCGACGATGGCCGACGGCATCAAGGTCGGGCGGCCCGGTGACGTGCCGTTCGGGATCATCGGCGGCCTGGTGGACGAGGTCCGTACGGTCTCCGAGGACGCTCTGTCCAGCGCGCTGCTGCTCTGTCTGGAGCGGGCCAAGCTGGTCGTCGAGCCCGCCGGGGCGAGTCCCGTCGCGGCGATCCTGAGCGAGCCGACGGCCTTCGAGGGGCCGGTCGTGGCGGTGCTGAGCGGCGGCAACGTGGATCCGCTGCTGATGCAGCGCATCCTGCGGCACGGCATGGCGGCGGGGGGCCGCTACCTGGCTGTCACGCTGCGGCTGACGGACCGGCCCGGCGCTCTGGCGACGCTTCTCGGGGTGTTGTCAGTGGTGGACGCTAACGTCCTCGATGTGAGTCACGTACGGACCGACCCGCGGCTCGGGCTCACGGAGGTGGAGGTCGAACTGCACCTGGAGACGAAGGGGCCGGAGCACTGCGCCGAGGTCAACCTGGCGCTGCGGCAGGCGGGTTACACGGTCATCGACTGAGGTCGGGGCCCTCGTCGGCCGGCTTGGAAAAATCTGTTGAGAAACGCGATACATCGCGTTATGGTGTGTGTCTCGTCACAGGATTGCCTGCCGGTCCGCGTCGGCCCGTACTGGTCCACCGGGCGGTGGAAACCCGGCAAAACTAGTCTCTTTCCGTGGAACCCCCAACCGATTTTGGGAGAACTGACATGCCAGGCGCCATCTACGCCGAAGGTCTGGTGAAGACCTTCGGTGACGTAAGGGCTCTGGACGGCGTCGATCTCGATGTCCCGGAGGGCACGGTCCTCGGCCTGCTCGGGCCGAACGGCGCGGGCAAGACCACCGCGGTCCGCTGCCTGACCACACTGCTCCGGCCGGACAGCGGCAAGCTGACCGTCGCGGGCATAGACGTACTGAAGCACCCGAACGAGGTGCGGCGCTCGATCGGCCTGTCCGGCCAGTTCGCCGCGGTCGACGAGTACCTGACGGGCCGCGAGAACCTCCACATGGTCGGCCAGCTCTACCAGATGCGGGCGAAGGAGGCGAAGGTGCGCGCGGTCGAGCTGCTGGAGCAGTTCAACCTCACGGACGCCGCCGACCGCACCGCGAAGACGTACTCCGGTGGTATGCGCCGCCGCCTGGACCTCGCGGCCGCGCTCGTCGTCTCGCCGCCGGTCATGTTCATGGACGAGCCGACGACCGGCCTCGACCCGCGCAACCGCCAGCAGCTGTGGGAGGTCATCAAGACCCTGGTCTCCGGCGGTACGACGCTGCTGCTGACCACCCAGTACCTCGAAGAGGCCGACCACCTCGCGCACGACATCTGCGTCATCGACCACGGCCGCGTCATCGCCCGCGGCACCGCGGACCAGCTCAAGGCGCAGACCGGCGGGGAGCGCGTCGAGGTCGTCGTGCACGAGCGGGAGCACATGGTGACCGCGGCCGAGGTGCTGCGCGGCTTCGGCAAGGGCGAGACCACCGTCGAGGAGCACACCCGCAAGCTCACCGTGCCCGTCACCGGCGGCGCGAAGCTCCTCGCGGAGGTCATCCGCGAGCTGGACACCCGGGGCATCGAGATCGACGACATCGGCCTGCGCCGCCCCACCCTCGACGACGTCTTCCTGTCGCTGACGGGGCACCTCGCCGAGGAGAAGGACGAGGAGAACGGCGCCGACGGCACTGTCGAGGACGCCAAGCCGCGCAAGCGCAAGAAGGAGGCCGCCAAGTGAGCGCCGTGACCGAAGCCGTGCGGACCGTGGCGCCGGGGGGCTCCCTCGGCCAGTCGGTCCGGGACTCCCTGGTCGTCGCCCGCAGGAACCTGATTCGGATGACCAGGATTCCCGAGATGGTGATCTTCGGGCTCATCCAGCCGATCATGTTCGTGGTGCTGTTCTCGTACGTGTTCGGCGGCTCCATGAACATCGGGGGCAGCACCGACTCCGGCACCTACCGCGAATTCCTGATGGCCGGAATCTTCGCGCAGACCGTCACCTTCGCCACCGCGGGCGCGGGAGCCGGCATCGCCGACGACATGCACAAGGGCCTCATCGACCGCTTCCGCTCCCTGCCGATGGCACGCGGCGCGGTCCTGACCGGGCGCACGCTCGCCGACCTGGTGCAGACGGCGCTCACGCTGTTCGTGCTGGCCGTCGTCGCCCTGCTGGTCGGCTGGCGTACGCACACCAATGTCGGCGAGGTGCTCGGAGCCTTCGGGCTGCTGCTCCTGGCCGGGTACGCGTTCACCTGGATCGGCGCGCTGATCGGCCTGTCCGTGCGCACGCCCGAGGCGGCGACCTCCGGCGGACTGATCTGGCTGTTCCCGGTCACGTTCGTCTCGAACGCGTTCGTGGACTCCAGCAGGATGACGCCGTGGCTGCGGCACGTCGCCGACTGGAACCCCTTCAGCGCCACGGTGCAGGCCTGCCGCGAGCTCTTCGGCAACCCGGGCGTCTCACCGTCGGACGCCTGGCCCATGCAGCACCCGGTCTGGGCCTCGCTGATCTACTCGGTCCTGATCATCGTCGTGTTCCGGACGCTGGCGGTGCGCAAGTACCGCTCGGCGACGGCGTGACGCACACGGTGTGACGCGCACGGCGTGACGCACGCACGGGGAAGCCCCCGGCGCGAGAGGTACTCGTACCGGGGGCCGGGTGTCCTGGTCCCAAAGATGAGCTGAGTCAGGCCGCGTACGGCTTGGCGTCGAGGATCTTCACCGCGGCGAGCTTGCCGTTCGGCAGCTCGTACTGGGCGTCCTGGCCGATCTTCTTGCCGTTCACGCCGGACCCCAGCGGGGACTGCGGTGAGTACGTCTCGATGTCCGAGCTCGCGTACTCGCGCGAGGCGAGCAGGAAGGTCATCGTGTCGTCCTCGTCACCGTCGAAGGCGATGGTCACGACCATGCCGGGCGCGACCGCGCCGTCGGCCGCCGGAGCCTCGCCCACCTTGGCGTTCTCCAGGAGCTGGGTCAGCTGGCGCACACGGAGCTCCTGCTTGCCCTGCTCCTCCTTGGCCGCGTGGTACCCGCCGTTCTCACGCAGGTCGCCCTCCTCGCGCGCGGCCGCGATCTTGGCGGTGATCTCCGTGCGCGCGGGACCAGACAGGTACTCCAGCTCGGCCTTCAGCTGGTTGTACGCCTCCTGGGTCAGCCAGGTGACGTTCTCGCTGGTCTGGGTCACAGGTGCTCCTCGTAGGTACTGGGAATACAAAGCATCGCCCTACCCAGAAGAATGTTCCTTCACGGGTGGGCGAAACCACGAGCCTAACAATTTGCGGCCCGAAGGGGGAGGACATAAGCCGTCAGAATTACGTCAACGCAGGTCAACAGGCATATGGCAGGGGTGATGCCGTCAGCGGCCGGCCCGGTTTCAGTCCGCGTGGCAGCCGAGGAGCTCCGCGGTCGTGCCGCGGCTCGTCGTGCGGAGCGTGAGGACCTTGTCGACGCGGGTGGCGTCCTGGTCGAAGCGGAAGTCCCGGCGGCCCACCTCGGCGCCGTCCTCGGCCTGCGAGCGGATCGTGCAGTAGCCCTGGACGCCCGCGTCCTTGCGCACTTCCAGATGTACCTGAACCGCGGTGTCCGAGGGCTCGAAGGTGATGACCTCGGCGCTGATCTTGTTGCCGCCGACGTAGTAGTACGCGAAATAGCCGATCAGGGCGAGGAGGGCCACCCCCAGCACGGCACCGACGATCTTGAGCTTGTGGTCGGCGCGCTCGTCCGCGGAGCGGCCGTACCGGCCCTCGGGCAGCTGCACCGTACTCATGATCGTCCTTTCCGTCGGGGGTGTGCGGGGCCGGAGCCCGGAATTTTTCGCCCACCGATTCGGTCACTATAGAAGCGCCGATCGCGCCGTCCGACACAGGGGCGCCGACTTACTGAGGATTGAGTCTTGACTGACCAGCTGCGACTGATGGCCGTTCACGCCCACCCCGACGACGAGTCGTCGAAGGGCGCGGCCACCATGGCGAAGTACGTGTCCGAGGGGGTGGACGTGCTGGTGGTGACCTGCACGGGCGGGGAGCGCGGCTCCATCCTCAATCCGAAGCTTCAGGGGGACAAGTACGTCGAGGAGAACATCCACGAGGTACGCAAGAAGGAGATGGACGAGGCCCGCGAGATCCTCGGCGTCAAGCAGGAATGGCTCGGATTCGTGGACTCGGGCCTGCCCGAGGGCGACCCGCTGCCGCCGCTGCCCGAGGGCTGCTTCGCCCTGGAGGACGTGGACAAGGCGGCGGGTGAGCTGGTCCGCAAGATCCGCTCCTTCCGTCCGCAGGTGATCACCACGTACGACGAGAACGGCGGGTACCCGCACCCGGACCACATCATGACCCACAAGATCTCGATGGTGGCGTTCGAGGGCGCGGCGGACGCGGAGAAGTACCCGGAGTCGGAGTTCGGCCCGGCCTTCCAGTCGCAGAAGCTGTACTACAACCAGGGCTTCAACCGCCCGCGCACCGAGGCGCTGCACGAGGCCCTGCTGTCGCGCGGCCTGGAGTCGCCGTACGCGGACTGGCTGAAGCGCTGGGACGAGTTCGAGCGCACCGAGCGCACGCTGACGACGCACGTCCCGTGTGCCGAGTTCTACGAGATCCGCGACAAGGCGCTCATCGCCCACGCCACGCAGATCGACCCCGACGGCGGCTGGTTCACGGTCCCCATGGAGATCCAGAAGGAGGTCTGGCCGACGGAGGAGTACGAGCTGGCGAAGTCCCTCGTCGATACGTCCCTCCCCGAGGACGACCTCTTTGCGGGCATCCGCGACAATGCTTGACATGAGCGCAAGCGCAAGCCTGGCAATGACGCACCTCGTCCCCCTCGCCAAGGAGGTCGACGAGAACAAGGTCACCCCCGGTGTCCTCGGCTTCATCGTCTTCGCGGTGATGGCCCTGGCGGTGTGGGGGCTGATGAAGTCGATGAACCGGCACATGAAGAAGGTCGACTTCGCGGAGGACCCGGAGCCGGGTGCCTCCGGCAAGGCGTCCAGTGCGGCCGGTTCCGGCGGGACGGGGAAGGCCTCGCCCGCGAAGGGCTGAGGCCGGCCGGGCCCCGGCCGGAGCGGCGGCCGTTCAGCGTGAATGGTCGGCAAGGGACAGCAGCAGGTGGGCGGACTCCGGATGCAGATGGTCGGAGTGCGCCCCCGCCGGCCCGTTGCCGCGGACGAAGACACCGCTCGCGTCGACGCTGACGAACCTGTGGTCCAGCGCGGCGTGCGGGTACGGGTCCTCGGGGCGCAGCATGCGCAGGTAGGACACCGGGGCGGGGGCCGGGCCGATGCCCGTGTGACCGATGCCGACGCGTTTCTCGGCCCGCAGATGCCAGAAGCCGGTGGCGCGGTCGTGTGAGGAGTACGTGGCCACCACCGGGCCGCGCAGGGGTGCCAGGGCCAGCGTGGTGAAGGTCGTGGCGAAGGCGTCGCGCGGGGCCGCCATCTGCAGCAGCAGCATCGAGTCGACCGTGAAGGGCCGGTCCGGCGGCTCCGGTGTGCTCCAGCCCAGGGTCGCCGGTCCGTCCGCCGCCCACTGCACCGCCTCGCACAGGAAACGGCAGCCGAACGAGTGGCCGACGAGGTGGAGGTACTGGCCGTCGCGGTTGGCGAGGACCGGTTCGGCCGCCGGGTCCCCGCGGTGGGCGTCCAGGTAGCCCAGCAGCCGGCCGATGACACGGGCCGCGTGACCGGCGTCCGTGCTCATGGCGTGTGCGCGGTCGCGGATGCGCCGGTAGCCGCCGAGAGAGGGCAGCGAGCGCGAGGGCCAGCGGACGAGGACCGTCCAGGGCCGCCACGGTCTCAGTCGCCGGTACAGCGCCGGATGGCGCTCGTACTGGGCGGTCGTCAGGTCCAGCAGCCGATGGACCGTCCGGAGCGCCGACTCCGGACCGGTCTGCCAGCCGTGGACGTAGACCAGCAGATCCGTGGCCCACTCGGGCGGGGCCAGCTCCTCGGCGAAGTGGTCGTCCAGCCGGCCGGCGGGAACGGGGCGTGGGCCGGCGGCGGTCTCCTCCAGCAGCCGGCCGTCGGTGGCCAGGTCGACGAGGTGCACGGTGTTCACGGTGTGGTGCCCGGAGCTCGTACGGAGTTCTCCCGGCCGCTCTCCGCGGCCTGGACGTCGGCCCGCTCCAGGCGGGTGTCCATGCCGCAGTGCAGCGCGTACGCGAAGCCCAGCGGGTTGAGCAGCTTGTCGGCGAAGTGGCGGGCGACCGCGTGGGCGATCTCCCCGGCAGTCTCCGTGCCGCGCAGATAGCGGGTCACGAACTCCAGCGCGTACTCGGCCGCGAATAGCTGCGGCATCTCGATCTGCGGCCCCAGCACGCCCCGCGCGCCCGCGTGGATCAGCGCGCGGCCCAGGAACGCCAGGTCGCCGCCGCCCTCGGGGACTCCCGCGTGGCAGGCGTTGAGGATCACGAACGGCTGGAACGGGCTGTCCTCGCCGAAGCGCCGCCGGCGGTCGCGCACGGTCTGCGCGTCGATGGGAGTCCGGTCGCTCAACCGCACTGCCAGGCAGGCCGGCTGGGACCCGTTGGGTATGAAGTGGCCGTGGCACCAGAAGTACATCAGGTGCTCCTCCAGGCCGCTGTCCGCCAGCGCCCGCACCAGTTCGGCGCGCGTCGTACGTTCCACGAAACGGGTGTTCGCGGCGAGGACCGCGGCGATCTCGGCCGCCCTGGTACGGCCCTGGCGGTCGACCCGTGAGTCGTGGTTGAGGCTGACGGAGGGCACGGCCGGGGGCTGATGACGGCCGACCAGCCAGGGGTAGGCGCCGCCGGTCTGCTCGATCTGGTGGCGGTGGCCGAGGAAGCGGGCGAGAAGCGCGGCCGGGTCCTCGTCGTGGTCCTGGTCATGAGCTGCCGGGTCCTCCGGCCGCAGGCACACCATCGGCCACGGTACGTACAGCTCCGAGTCGAACCGGACGCGCAGGCCCTCGCCGGCGGAGAGCGCCCCGGCCAGGTACGTACGGAAACGGCGGACGCGTGGGTCGGTGCCGCCGAGCAGCGTTTCGAACAGCAGCTCCGAGCCCGCGAGGGCCAGTTCTTCGAGGATGCCGTGGAGCTCGGCGGGCGGGCGCGTGCTCAGGTCCACGAGGGCGGCGTACGGCTGCTCGGGGGTGCCCGGTGCGGGGCGGCCGTCGTCCGTCGAGGGGCGGAAGTCGACCAGGAGTTCCTTCCAGAGCCGGCACAGGCGGGCCGCGGCCGTACGCACCTCGGTGGGGCGGACCGTCAGGTCGGCGCGGTGCTCGGTGCCGTGGAGGGACGGTACGGCGGGGCCGTACAGCCGTGCCCTGACGCGGTCGCCGGCCAGGATGTCGAGGCAGACCGTGATGTCCGGGCCACGGGTCAGCTCGTCGGGGAGGGTGGTGAAGCTCTGGCTGGGGTCCTGGACGACGCGGACCCGGAGTTCCGTGCTCATGGCGGTCACCGCCCCCGCAAGGAGGCCGCGTGCGGTGCGGCGAGGCCGGCGGGGTGGTCGGTGTCGAGGATCTCCAGCTCTGTCTCGACCTGTTGGAGGACGGTGCCGGTGCGCGCCAGGGCGATGGTGAAGCGGATGACGTGGACGCCGGGGCGGTGGGCCGTGAGCGCGAACTCGGAGCCGTGGACCTCGTGCGGGAACGGGCGCAGCAGGGCGGTGGGCGGTTCGACGGAGGCGGGGGTCAGGGGGACGGCCACAGCGGTGAGCCACGGGAGGTCGTCCTGGAAGGACTCCCACGGGTGGCCGGCCTCCGGGATGACACGCAGGCGGATGCGGGCGGTGGCGTGGGTCGTGGGCGAGTCGTCGAGGAGTGTCAGGCGGATGAGGCAGCGGGGAGCGGTGGGCGGGGCCGCGCCGGTGGCGAGGTACCCGGCGAGGGGCCTGTGTCCGTGGGGATCGGAGACGGCCACGGTGTCGCGGGCGTGGAGGGGGATGACGGGGCGGGCCTCCTCGGCCGTGGCGCGCCAGAACGTCCTGATGCCCTCGTCGAGTCGTTCCCGGCCGTGGACGTCCCGGGGGAGGTCCCATGCGAGGTCGATCAGGTTGGCGACCTCGACGGGCAGCAGGCGCCGGGCACGGACCGCCTGGGCCCAGACCAGGCCGCCTTGGTCGCCCAGGGTGGCGAAGAGCTGCTCGGCGTGGGCCAGATCGCCTGGTTCGGCGGGAGACGGGTCGGCCCGCAGGGCGCATTCGAGCAAGGCCCACGCCTGACCGAGATCGCATCCGAGCTCGGCGAACTCGGCCGCGGTGGACCGCAAGTCGGGCACCTGCCAGAGGTCCGGCCTGAGGAGAGCCAGCCGGTGGCGGGTCCACGCCAGGCCGAGTCGGTCGTCGCAGGTCCGGAAGTGCTCCGCGGCGGCCAGCAGGGCCGCCTGGGCGTCCGCGGTGCGGCCCAGCCGTGCGTGCCCCAGGCCCAGGAGATGGCACGTCCATCCCATACCGCGGACGTCCTCGGCCTGTTTGTGCGCGGTGAGCGCCCGCCCGGCGGCGTCGAGGGCCGCTTCGGCCCGGCCGAGCAGGAGGCGCAGCCGGATCCGCTCGGTGGCCGCCCAGTTCAGCCCGCGGATGTCCCCGGCGGTGCGCAGCGCCTGAGAGGCCTGGCCCAGTGCGTGGTCCGCCTCGTGCGCGCGGCTCACCGACAGACAGGCGCGGGCATGGTGCAGCAGCGCCCAGCCGCGGCCGCGGACGCAACCGATCCGCCGATGGGTCTCCGCGGCCTCTTCGAGTTCCTTCTCGGCCGCCAGCGGCCTGCCCTGGTCGCACAGCGCCGCCCCGCGGATCACGGACAGCCAGGCGGAGTCGGCCTCTTGGGGCGCGGGCGCGCCGTCCGACGCCGTCAGGGCACGGCCCAACTCGCCCGAGCGGTACGAGGCGTCGGCCTGCTCCAGGGCGGCCTGCGCGGAGGTCTCCTCGACCTGCCCGCTCCGGAACGTCTGCGGCATGGCGAGATCGCGGAGCAGCGGACTCAGACCCCGCCGGGCGAGATCCCCCGACGCCCGATGGAGCGCGACGAGGCGGTGGGCGTCTCCGCGTACGGCGAGCAGAGCGGCCAGCGCGTCGGCGAGGTCGTGCCGGTCGCCCACGAGCGGGCGGTGCCGGCCGAGCAGGGCCATGAACTCGTCCATGTGCTCCGCGAGTTCGTCAGGCGTGAACCAGGTCTCCCCGCTGCCACCGCAGCCCGGGCCGCTCCTGCCGTCCAGCAGCCGTGCCACACCCAGGGCACCGCGCGTGGCCGCCTTCTCCATATCGGCCCGCACACGGGTGGTGAGCACGTTCCTGTCGATCCGCGGCATACGGAGGAGCACGGCGGCCGCGACCGCCGAGGGCAGTACCAGGTGCCCGTCACGCGGCTCCAGCAGAAGCTCGTACAACCGGAGGCTGCTCAGAATGTGCGGTACGTCCGACGGATCGGTGCCCTCGGGGAGCAGCGCCTCGACCGTGTGGGCGGTGAACGGGGCGTTGCCCGCCTTCCGCGCCGCCAGCCGCAGCAGCATGTCCGCCGCGGCGGGGTCGAGCAGGTCCACCGCGAGCGTGAGCAGCCGGCCCGGACTCCTGACCGGCACCGGTGGTGTTCCTTCCGGCCCGGCCAGCAGGGCGCCCGCGACGCGCGACCAGAGCGGCAGTCCCCGTGCGGCCGAGACCAGCCCGCGGTGCTCGGGACTCGGGCGGAAGCCGGCCCGCCGTGCGCTCGCGACCTCCTGGGCCAGCCGGACGGCGTCCGGGGCACGGAGGGGCCGTACCTCGTGCAGGTACGCCCCCGCGTCGGCCCACCGGGCCTTCTGGCGCGAGGTGATGATCACCAGGTTGGTGCCCCGGTGGAGCGCTTCGAGGAGTTCGCGGCCCAGCGTGGGGTGCACGTTGTCCAGGACCAGCGCGGAACCCCCGATGTGCTCCAGGCATTGCTGCCGCAGTTCACGGGCGAACTCCCGCTGGTCCCCGGTCCGGTCGGCGGTCAGGGCCGCTTCGACGACCGGCCGCCGCGGGGCCCCGTGCTCGGCGAGGAGCCGCAGCAGCGTCGGCTCCGCCCGCGCCAGGTCGTCCAGCGGCAGCCAGTGCACATGACGCGGACCGAGCCGCTCCACCAGCGCGGCCGCCAGCGCCGACTTCCCGACACCGGCCGATCCGTGCAGGACCACCACCTTCGGGTCCTCGGCGTTCGTCCCGGACTCCGCCCACCGGCTCAGTCGCGCGGCGAGTGCCTCGACCTCCTCGTCCCGGCCCACGAACGGCACCGGAACCCCCGGCGGCGGCGTGGGCCCGCGCAGCACGTCATCCATCGATGCCCCCCAACACCCTTACGTTCCCAGGAAGCCGAGCCTCCATCCAGGCGCACGGCTGCCCGGACCCGATCAGCCGTGCGGTGCCGGCACCGTCACCCCCATGACCTCCCTGGAGTGCCGGTTGGGCACCATCCCCAGTCGCCAGGCCTGCCAGCCCGCGTCCAGGTCGGCGCCCCGCTCCAGCAGCAGCTGGTACGCCTCGATGTAGTCGTCCAGCTTTCCGTCCCGGGAGGGGTGGGCGGTGCGGGACAGTCGGCTCAGCTCCTCCTGGGCGACGGCCGTGCCGACCTCGATGCCGCCGGGCGAGGCGTACGGCAGGAGCGTGCAGCGCAGGAAGCGGGCCCAGTCCTCGCCCCGCCGGTCGCCGTACGAGACGAACAGGGACGCCGCCTCGTCGCACAGCGTGAGCGCCGGCTGCGTACGGGCGTTGCCCGCGTCCACCACCGCCAGCTCCAGGCAGGTCCACGCCTCGCCGTGGGCGACGCCGATCCGCTTGAAGTCGGCTCGCGCGTCCACCAGCAACTGCCGCGCGAAGCCCGAGTTGCGCAACGAGCCCGTCTGCGCGGCCCGTTGGTCGCGCGTCACCCGCGCCGAGTGGTGGCGGGCGCACGCCAGCCCGTACACGTCCCGGATGCGCGAGAACATCGTCCGGGAGCGCTCCAGTTCGCGGACCGCCTGGTCCAGGTTGCCCGTCTCCTCCAGGGCCTGGCCCAGGTAGTACACCGTCCAGGCCTCACCCCGCGCGTCCTCGTTGTCGCGGTGCCGGGAGGCCGCCTGGCGCAGGCCGTCCACGGCGGAGGACGGGTCGCCGTCGACAAGCCGGGCGCGGGCGAGCTGGGTGAGGGCCCAGGCCTCGCCCCGGGGGTCGCGGGTGCGGCCGTACAGGTCGAGGGCCTGGCGGAGTTCGGACTCCGCGCGGGGTACGTCGCCCATGCGCAGGCCCAGTTGGCCCAGCTGGAAGTGGGCCCAGGCCTCGCCGTGCACGGACTCGCCCTCGCGGTGCAGGACCAGGGCGTTCGTCAGCAGATCGAGCGCCTCGGCCAGCCTCGCCCGGTCCCGCTCCACCGCCGCCAGCGCGTGCATCGTCCAGGCGCGGTCCGCCGCCAGCTCGGGGGCGGCCTGGAGGTCCATGGCCTCCCGGAGCTTCGCCGCCGCCTCGGTGAGGTTGCCCTGGTGGTGGAGGGTGATGCCCAGCGAGCAGAGCGCCCTCGCCGCGCCCGCGTCGTGATGGGCCTCGAAGTAGAGGTCCACGACCGAGGCGAGCTGCGTACGCGCCTTGTCGAGCTCGCCGAGCTGGCGGGCCGCGATACCCGTGCGCCACTGGACCGAGCGCACGAGCAGCCCCTGGTCGACGGCCTGCGTCAACTCGCTGATCTCGCCCAGGCGGTAGAGGTCACCGCGCAGCAGGCAGTAGTCGCACAGGGCGCCCAGCAGGTTCAGCACCGCCGCCTGGTTCACGCCCTCCGCGTGCCGCAGCGCCGCCGTGATGAAGCTCGACTCGTCGTCCAGCCAGCGCAGGGCCGCGTCCAGTGACGTGAAGCCGTGCGGCCCGAACTGGTCCGCGCGGGTGGACGTCTTGCCGTCGACCAGGCGGATCACCGAGTCCGCCAGCTCGCCGTAGTTCACGATGAGACGTTCCTGCGCGGCCGTGCGCTCGGACGGTTCCTCCTCGTCGAGCAGGCGGGCCTGCGCGAAGGCCCGTACGAGATCGTGCAGGCGGTAACGGCTGCCGCGTACGTGGTCGATCAGGCCGGCCCGGGACAGCGCCTCCAGATGACGGGTCGCCTCCGGCTCGTCCGCCGCGAGCAGCGCTGCCGCCGCGGCCGCGCCCAGCGAGGCACGGCCCGCCAGGGCGAGGCGCCGCAGCAGCCGCCTCGCCGGTTCGGACTGGTCCGAGTAGCGCAGCCACAGCACCCGTTCGACCGGCTCGACCGGGCCGTACGCCGCCAGGTCGGTGGCCAGCTGACGGGGTGTGCGAGGGCCGAGGGAGGAACCGGCGATACGCAGCGCCAGGGGGAGGCCGCCGCACAAGTCCCGTACCTGGTCGGAGGATTCGGCGTCGTACGGGCCCGACGGGTCCTGCGCGGCCGCGGCCAGGAGTTCCTCGGCGCCCGGCGCGGGCAGCGGCTCGACCGCGAGATGGTGCACCCAGGCGGGGAGGTCCGCGGGCAGGTCGAGGGGTTTGCGGGCGGTGACCACGACAAGGCTGTCGGAGCGCTCGGGCACCAGGGTGCGTACCTGCTCCACATCGCTCGCGTCGTCCAGCACGATCGTCACCGGCAGGCCGGTCAGATGCTGGTGGTACAGCTCGGCGAGCCGCCGTACCTGCTGGTCCTGCGAGGAGCGCTCGCGGAACAGGAGCTGCTCGCGGGGCGCGCCCAGCCGGTTGAGCAGGTGGAGCAGCGCGTCACGGGTGGACAGCGGCGACTCCTCCGGGCTGTCGCCGCGCAGGTCCACCACGCACGCGCCGCGGAACTGGTCCTTCAGCTCGTGCGCCGCGCGGATCGCCAGCGTGCTGCGGCCCGAGCCCGGCGCGCCGTGCAGGACGACCACGGTCGGCCTGGTCTCCGTGCTCGCGCGGGCCGAGTGCACCCACTGCGCGATCCGCAGCACCTCCTGCCGACGGCCCGCGAACGGCCCGACCGGCTCCGGGAGTTGACCGAAGGACTGCTCCAGGACAGTGCGCCTGCGGGCCGCCGCGCTCTTGTCCGTACGCCGCAGCTGGGGCGCCCCCTTCTTCGCGCCGGTGGTCGCGCTGAGCACTCGCTGCTGGTCGAAGAAGGGGCGGATGCCGCGGACCTCCAGGGCGGTCAGCCAGGCCAGCCGCAGCTGTTCGGGACCGCCCGGCTGACCCAGAGCTCCCGCCCGTCGGCTCGCGGCGGGCAGGTGGGAGGCCGTCACCTTCACCACCGTGGTCGCTGCGCCCGCGACGCCGACCACCGCGCCGGCGCCCAGCGCCGTGCCCGTACCGGTGCCGAGCGCGAGGTCCGCGACGCAGGCAGCGACCGCGGCGACGGCCGCCACCAGCAAGGGAGTTCCGGCGCCTTCACGCGCGTACCGCTGCCCGAAGGTCAGCCGGCCGGCCTCCGCCTCGTCCAGCGCTTTCGTGTAGGCCTCGTACTCCTCCGCGGCGGTCTCCGCCATGGCGTCCAGCGCGCCCCGCGCCCGCGACAGCAGTACGCTCCCGTCGATCCGCCCGCCCGACCGCCGAACCTCCTCCTCCGCGGCCCGGGCCAACAGCCGTTCGGCCTCCGCCCGATGGCTGTCCCGCATATCGCGTCCCCCTCCGCCGGTAACGGCTTTCTTGGTCAAGTGTCCTGCGGATGCGCTGGGAACGCGAGAGAGCCTCTGGCATGTTCACGTCCAACCGAAGTGCACCGGAACCCATCACCTACCCCCGGCACGCACTCATGATCCGCGCCGCGTTCCGGTGATCCGCGCCGCCCTCCGGGTACTGCGGCAGGATGGACCCCATGCCGAACCGACTGGCCCACGAGACGTCCCCCTACCTCCTCCAGCACGCCGACAACCCCGTCGACTGGTGGCCCTGGTCGGCCGAAGCCTTCGAGGAGGCGCGGAAGCGGGGCGTGCCGGTGCTGCTGAGCGTCGGCTATTCGAGCTGTCACTGGTGCCATGTCATGGCTCACGAGTCGTTCGAGGACGAGGAGACCGCCGCCTACCTCAACGCGCACTTCATCAGCGTCAAGGTCGACCGCGAGGAACGCCCCGACGTCGACGCCGTCTACATGGAGGCCGTGCAGGCGGCGACCGGGCAGGGCGGCTGGCCCATGACCGTCTTCCTTACCCCGGACGCCGAGCCGTTCTACTTCGGGACCTACTTCCCGCCCGCGCCCCGGCAGGGCATGCCCTCCTTCCGGCAGGTGCTGGAAGGTGTGCGCGGTGCGTGGACCGACCGGCGTGACGAGGTCGCCGAGGTCGCCGCGAAGATCGTGCGGGATCTCGCCGGGCGGGAGATCGGCTACGGAGACGCGCAGGTGCCCGGCGAGGAGGAGCTCGCGCAGGCGCTGCTCGCGCTCACCCGGGAGTACGACGCCACGCGCGGCGGGTTCGGCGGGGCGCCCAAGTTCCCGCCGTCCATGGTCATCGAGTTCCTGCTGCGGCACCACGCCAGGACCGGGTCCGAGGGCGCGCTGCAGATGGCCGGCGACACCTGTGAGCGGATGGCCCGCGGCGGGATCTACGACCAGCTGGGCGGCGGGTTCGCGCGGTACTCCGTCGACCGTGAGTGGGTTGTGCCGCACTTCGAGAAGATGCTTTACGACAATGCGCTGCTGTGCCGTGTGTACGCGCATCTCTGGCGCTCCACCGGCTCCGACCTCGCCCGCCGTGTCGCCCTGGAGACCGCCGACTTCATGGTCCGCGAACTCCGTACGAACGAGGGCGGGTTCGCCTCCGCGCTCGACGCGGACAGCGACGACGGGACCGGTAGGCATGTCGAGGGCGCGTACTACGTCTGGACGCCCCAGCAGTTGCGGGAGGTCCTCGGGGAGCAGGACGCCGAACTCGCCGCCCAGTACTTCGGGGTGACGGCGGAGGGGACCTTCGAGGAGGGGGCCTCCGTGCTGCAACTTCCGCAGCAGGAGGGTGTGTTCGACGCCGAGCGCGTCGAGTCCGTCAAGCGGCGGCTGAAGGAGGCCCGCGACGAGCGGCCCGCCCCCGGCCGCGACGACAAGATCGTCGCCGCCTGGAACGGGCTCGCGATCGCCGCGCTCGCCGAGACCGGCGCGTACTTCGACCGCCCCGACCTGGTCGACGCCGCGCTGGGCGCCGCCGACCTTCTCGTACGCCTCCACCTGGACGACCGCGCCCGTCTCGCCCGTACCAGCAAGGACGGCGAGACGGGCGCCAACGCGGGTGTGCTGGAGGACTACGCGGATGTGGCGGAGGGGTTCCTGGCGCTCGCCTCGGTGACCGGTGAGGGTGTCTGGCTGGAGTTCGCCGGGTTCCTGCTCGACCACGTCCTCGTGCAGTTCGTCGACGAGGAGTCGGGGGCCCTGTACGACACGGCCGCCGACGCCGAGAAGCTGATCCGCCGGCCCCAGGACCCGACCGACAACGCCACGCCCTCCGGCTGGAGCGCGGCCGCCGGGGCCCTCCTGTCGTACGCGGCCCAGACCGGTGCCGAACCCCACCGCACGGCGGCGGAACGGTCGTTGGGCGTGGTGAAGGCGCTCGGCCCGCGCGTCCCCCGCTTCATCGGCTGGGGTCTCGCGGCCGCCGAGGCGCTCCTCGACGGGCCGCGTGAGATCGCGGTGGTGGGACCGCCCGAGGACCCCGCCACCCGCGAACTGCACCGCGCCGCACTCCTCGGCACCGCCCCGGGCGCGGTCGTCGCCGTGGGCGCGCCCGGCAGCGACGAACTCCCGCTCCTCGCCGATCGGCCGCTGGTGGACGATGAACCGACCGCGTATGTCTGCCGTAACTTCACTTGTGACGCTCCGACGACCGAAGTCGACCGTCTCAAGGAGGCGTTGAGCGGCTGAGGCGTTCGCGTTCTGGGTGTCCTTGGGGGTAAATGTCCCCACATGTTCTGATACGGCCTACAAGTCAGTTGACCATTCTGAAACGCGCCATTTATCAGAACAGTTTCCGGACTTCACAGTTCCCCCCTATTCTCTCCAACGGACGCGACAGGAGTGACCCGCTGTCGCGACAGGGGGATCTGGGGGGATCTGTTGCTGACATCTGTCTTCATCGCTGCCGTTTCGCTGGCCCTTTTCGGGATGGCGGCCTTCACCTTGTGGTGGCAGATGCACGCGTGGCGTACGCCCGAGGTGCTGGCCTCCACGCGGTTCACCAGTCCGGACGGGGGCGACCAGCTGTCCTTCTCGCTGCTGCTGCCGGCCAGACATGAGCAGGCCGTTCTCGACCACACGATCCAGCGTCTGCTGGAGTCGAGCCACCAGGACTTCGAGATCATCGTGATCGTCGGGCACGACGACCCGGAGACCACCGAAGTCGCCTGCGAGGCCGCGGAGCGCGACCCGCGCGTCCGGGTCGTCGTCGACACCCACGAGAAGAAGAACAAGCCGAGGGCCATGAACACGGCGTTGCCGCACTGCCGCGGTGACGTCGTCGGAGTCTTCGACGCCGAGGACCAGGTCCACCCGGAGCTGCTCACGCACGTCGACCACGCCTTCCGGTCGACGGGCGCCGATGTCGTCCAGGGCGGCGTACAGCTCATCAACTTCCACACCAGCTGGTACAGCCTGCGCAACTGCCTGGAGTACTTCTTCTGGTTCCGCTCCCGCCTCCACCTGCACGCGCAGAAGGGGTTCATACCCCTGGGCGGCAACACCGTCTTCGTCCGCACGGACGTCCTCCGGGCCGCCGACGGCTGGGACCCCGACTGCCTCGCCGAGGACTGCGACCTGGGCGTCCGGCTCTCCAGCATCGGCAAGAAGGTCGTCGTCGCGTACGACTCCGACATGGTGACCCGTGAGGAGACCCCGGGCTCCCTGATGTCGCTGCTCAAGCAGCGCACCCGGTGGAACCAGGGCTTCCTCCAGGTCTACCGGAAGAAGGACTGGAAGCAGCTGCCGGGCTTCGGGCAGCGGCTGCTGGCCCGCTACACGCTGATGACGCCGTACCTCCAGGCCATCTCGGGTGTGATCATCCCGCTCAACGTGGCCGTCGCGCTCTTCCTCGACGTACCGGTCGGCATCGCCTTCATCACCTTCCTGCCGGCCGTCACGGCGTTCGTCACCTTCGTCTTCGAGCTCGTCGGGCTGCACGACTTCGGCAAGCAGTACGGGCTCCGCGTCCGATTCGTCCACTACCTCAAGCTCGTCGTCGGCGGCCCCTTCTACCAGGTGCTCCTCGCCGGTGCCGCCGTGCGTGCCGTGTGGCGCGAGCAACGGGGCCGAAACGACTGGGAGTTGACCAGTCACGTCGGCGCGCATCTCACCGATACCGAAGCCATCGAAGTCACCGAAGCCGCGGCCGTAGCGACTCGCGGGTCTCGAGAGGACGTTCCTGCGTGACCTCCACCCTTCCCGCGGTGACCATCCCCAAGGTCCCCGCGCAGCGGACTGCTGTTCCCAAAACCGGTCCGGCAGTCGGTTCCACTCCGCCAACGCCCCCTTCTCGCGTGCGCACTTCGCGTGCCGACCTGATCCTGTGCGGCGTTCTCCTTGTGGTTGTCATGACCGTGCAAGGCTGGAACATCGCCGACTACCCCACGCTCAGCGACGACGAGGGCACCTACCTCGCCCAGGCCTGGGCCGTGCAGCAGGGCGAGGGGCTCGCCCACTACACGTACTGGTACGACCACCCGCCCCTCGGCTGGATACAGATAGCGCTGCTCACCTGGATACCGTCCCTGATCAGCCCCGAGTCGATGACGGTCGGCTCGATGCGGATCGTGATGCTGCTGATCAGCGCCGTCAGCGCCGTCCTCGTCTACGTCGTGGCCCGCCGCCTCTGGCTGCCCCGCTGGGCGGCCGGGCTCGCACTGGTGCTCTTCGGGCTCTCGCCGCTGTCGGTGGTCCTGCAGCGCGAGATCTTCCTCGACAACATCGCGGTGATGTGGACGCTGGTCGCGTTCTGTCTGGCCGCCTCGCCGAGCCGTCATCTCTGGCATCACTTCGGGGCGGGCATCGCCGCCGCGGCGGCCGTCCTGACCAAAGAGACGATGATCTTCGTACTGCCCGCCGTGCTGATCACCATGTGGCGGCACAGCCACCGGGACACCCGGAAGTTCGCGATCACCGGTGCCGTCACGGCCTGCGTGCTGATCGGCCTCTCGTATCCCCTCTTCGCCCTCCTCAAGGGCGAGTTCTTCCCGGGCGCCGGGCATGTCTCGCTCTGGGACGGTCTCGAGTACCAGCTGACCAGGCCCGGTTCCGGCTTCATCCTCGACCAGGGCTCCGGCTCGTACGGCGTCCTCCAGTCCTGGCTCTACTACGACCGCGTGCTGCCCATCGGCGGACTCGCCGGCGCGCTCCTGCTCCTGATCACCTGGCGCTGGTCGGTGACCGCCCGGGCGCTCGCCGGACCCGCGTTCACCGTCGCCATCCTCGCGGTGGTCGCCCTGCGCCCGAACGGCTACCTGCCCGCGATGTACGTCATCCAGGCCCTGCCGTTCCTCGCGCTGGTCCTCGCCGGAGGCGCCGCGAGCGTCGCGCACGGCGTGCTGCGCAGATGGCGTGACGGCGAGGAGCGGAAGTACCTCACCTGGGCCCGGTACGCGGTCGCGGCGCTGCTCGTCGCGGCCTCGGCGGTGTACGTCGTGCCGCGCTGGTACGACGGCGCCCGCACCGCCGTCACCACCGACGCCAACGCCCCCTACCAGGCCGCGTCCAAGTGGCTGGCCACCGAGGTCGACCGCCCCGAGGACACGCGTGTCCTCGTCGACGACGCGCTCTGGCTCGACCTCGTGCACGCCGGCTACCGGCCGGGGCTCGGCGTCATCTGGTTCTACAAGGCGGACCTCGACCCCGCGGTGACCAAGACGATGCCGAACGGCTGGCGGGACCTCGACTACGTCGTCGCCTCGCCGACGGTGCGGCGCGACGCGGTCGACCTGCCCAACGTCAAGCAGGCGATGGAGCATTCGACGCCGGTCGCCACCTTCGGCAGGGGCGAGGACCGGATCGAGATACGGCGTATCCAGGGCAGCACGGCCGGTACGGCCGGTACGGCCGGTACGGCGAGCACCGGAGGCGACCGATGACGTACGAGTCCATCGTCCCGGGGGAGTTGAGCGACCCCGCGCTGCGCGCCACGGCCGTTCCCGAACCCGGTGCCGTGACCATCGTCGTGCCGACCTTCAACGAGTCCGCGAACATACGTGAGCTGCTGCGCCGGATCACCGAGTCGGTGCCCGGGCGGCTGCCCTGCGAGGTGGTGTTCGTCGACGACTCCACCGACGACACCCCCGAGGTGATCCGCGAGGCCGCGCGGGACTGCCCGTACCCGGTCACCGTGCTGCACCGCGAGATCCCGGTCGGCGGTCTCGGCGGCGCCGTCGTCGAGGGCATCCGGGCCGCGACCTCCGACTGGATCGTCGTGATGGACGGCGACCTCCAGCATCCGCCTTCCCTGGTACCGGAGTTGGTGGCCGCGGGCGAGCGCGCGCCCGCCGGGCTCGTCGTCGCCTCCCGCTACCTCAAGGGCGGCAGCCGCGCCGGACTCGCGGGCGGCTACCGTGTCGCCGTCTCGCGCGGCGCGACCTGGCTGACGAAAACCCTGTTCCCGCGCCGGCTGCGTGGCATCAGCGACCCGATGAGCGGGTTCTTCGCGATCCGCCGCAGCGTGGTCACCGCGGACGTGCTGAAGCCGCTCGGCTACAAGATCCTCCTCGAAACGGCAGTACGCGCCCGCCCGCGCCAGGTCACCGAGGTGCCGTTCGTCTTCCAGGACCGGTTCGCGGGCGAGTCCAAGTCGACCGCGCAGGAGGGGATCAGGTTCCTGCGCCACCTCGCCGGGCTGCGCACCGCGTCGCCCGTCGCGCGGATGGTGGTGTTCGGGCTGATCGGCGCGACCGGGTTCCTGCCGAACCTCGCCGCCCTGTGGGCCCTGACCTCCGCCGGGATGCACTACCTGCCCGCCGAGATCGTCGCCAACCAGTTCGGGGTCGCCTGGAACTTCGTGCTCCTGGAGCACCTCTGCTTCCGGGACCGCCGGCAGCACCGGCGCGGGTGGGACCGCGCCGGCCGGTTCGCGTTGATCGCCAACGCCGACCTGGTGCTGCGTATACCGCTCATCGCGCTGTTCGTGGGGGAGTTCGGCATGACCGCGCTCGCCGCGACCGCGCTCGCCCTGGTGACCACCTTCGTCCTGCGCTTCGCGGGCACGGAGGCGCTGGTCTATCTGCCGCGGAGGGGAGGGCGCGCAGGACACACGACGGCCGTCGAGGCCGGCCGTCACCTAGGGAGCCGCACACCAAGGAGAACCAACTGATGTTCAGAAGACCCGCCCTGATGTTCAGAAGACCCACCAGAGCCACCGGGCCGGCAGCGCAAGCCAGGCCGACCAGGCTCAAGCGACCCACCCTCCCCAGACGCCGCACCACCCTGCTGGCCGTGGGAGCCCTCACCTCGGGCCTGCTCCTCGCCGCACCCCAGCCCGCCTCCGCCGCCAACCTCGTGAAGAACCCCGGCTTCGAGACCGCCGGCACGGCCGACATGCCGTACTGCTGGGAGAAGTCCGGCTGGGGCGACAACGACTTCACCTTCTCCACCGTCGCCGGCGCCCACTCCGGCGCCAAGGCCATGAAGGTCGAGCTGACCCGCCGCGCAGAGGGCGACCGCAAGGCGCTGATCACCGAGTCCGCCGAATGCGCGCCGGTGGTCTCCGTCGGCAAGCAGTACGACCTCGGGCTCTGGTACAAGTCGACGACCCCGGACGCCTCGCTCACCCTCTTCCGGCACGACGCGACCGCCGGCTGGCAGTACTGGACCGACCTCAAGACCCTGCCGATCAGCGCGGGTTGGTCGCCGGCGACGGTCCGTACGCCCGAGGTCCCGGCGGGTACCGACCGCATCAGCTGGGGCGTCTCCGTCTACGGCACCGGCTCCGTGACCACCGACGACTACACGATGGACGTCGTCGCCGACCCGGTCCCCGAGCCCGTCTGCACGGGCACGGCCGAGGAGTGCGCCAACGGCAGGTGGAACGTGCTGCCGACCCAGAACCCGGTCCGCTCCATGCACTCCGTCGTCCTCAACAACGGCAAGGTGCTGCTGATCGCGGGCTCCGGCAACGACCCGGAGAGGTTCGAGGCGGGCGAGTTCGAGAGCGCCGTCTACAACCCGGCGAACGGCACGTACAAGCAGATCGCCACCCCGAAGGACATGTTCTGCGCCGGCCATGTGCAGCTGGACGACGGGCGCGTGCTCGTGATGAGCGGCAACAAGGGCTATCCGAGCGCGGACGGCACGATCGGCTACCAGGGCTACAAGGACTCGTACATCTTCGACCCCGTCACGGAGACGTACAGCAAGACCAACGACATGAACGACGGCCACTGGTACCCGTCGGCGACGATCCTCGGCAACGGTGACGTGATCTCCTTCGGCGGCCTGAAGGAGGACTCCACGGGCTCCGTGACGGCCGAGCGCTGGTCGGACGCCGAACAGCAGTGGCTGCCGACGTGGAAGGTCAACCAGACCTGGTCGTACTGGGGCCTGTACCCGACGATGGTCCTGATGCAGGACGGGCGGCTCTTCTACACGGGCAGCCACACGTTCGGCAACAACATCCCCGGCACGGGCTCGGCGATCTACGACTACGACGCCAACACGATCACCCAGACGCCGGGACTGCGGAACAAGGACGAACGCGACCAGTCGGCGAGCGTGCTGCTGCCCCCGGCCCAGGACCAGAAGGTCCTCACCATCGGCGGCGGCAACATCGACTCCAACCCGGACGCGAACCGCCTGACGGACATCATCGACCTCAAGGCGCCCAACCCCACCTACGTCGCCGGCCCGCCGCTTCCGCAGGGCACGGTCGACCTGGGCAACGGCAAGGTCCCGCAGACCGGCAACCAGGGCAAGATGTACCTCTCCGCGGTGCTGCTGCCCGACGGGAAGGTCCTGGAGACCGGCGGCGGGCTGCACAACCGCGCCAACCCGGTCTTCGAGTCGTCGATCTTCGACCCGGCGACGGAGACCTTCGACCCGGTGGCCGCCGACCCGGAGGCGCGCGGCTACCACTCGTCCGCGTTCCTGCTGCCGGACGGCCGCGTGATGACGACCGGCGACAACCCGGGCAACGGCTCCTGGAACCACAACGTGTCGGTCTACACCCCGCCCTATCTCCTGAAGGGCGCCCGTCCGAAGATCACCTCGGTGATCGACAAGGAGTGGGTGTACGGAGACACGCAGCGCATCACGGTCGACCGTCCCGTCGCGAAGGCCGAGCTGATCCGCCCGGCGGCCGTGACGCACTCGTCCGACCCGAACCAGCGCTTCGTGGACCTGCCCCTGTCCGTCGACGGCAACAACGTCGACCTCAACGTGACGAGCAACCCGAACGTCGCGCCGCCCGGCTGGTACATGCTCTTCGCCGTCGACGCGAACGGTGTCCCGTCGATCGCCGAATGGGTCCACCTGGAGGGCCCTGCCGCCCTCGCGGCCACCGCCTCCGCTTCCGCCTCCGAGGACATGGCCTCGGCCCATGTCCACGACTTCGCGGACTCCCCGGAAGGTGCCGTCAAGCAGCCGGGCAAGAAGCGTGCTTCGGCCAAGGTCAGCCCGACGATCTCCGGCTGCGACCGCCACTACGGCTCCGCCAACGTCTGCGTACCGACGAACTTCCCGGACGAGGTGAAGGCGACAACGACCGCCCGCTGCACCTGGCTGAAGGCCAACGACTACGGCCCTCTGAAGGTGAACGGCAAGGACGACCCGCTGCGCCTGGACCGCAACGGTGACGGCAGGGCCTGCGGAAAGGGAGACGTGAGAAGAGCCCCGTAAGGAGCGCGGGACTGTGACACCGTGCGGCGGAACCGCACGGTGTCACAGATCGCGGTAGACGTCCCGCCGGTGCGCGACCGTGAGCCCCCACACGA
The DNA here is from genome assembly GCF_040654355.1 of Streptomyces sp. NPDC050704. Taxonomy (NCBI): domain Bacteria; kingdom Bacillati; phylum Actinomycetota; class Actinomycetes; order Kitasatosporales; family Streptomycetaceae; genus Streptomyces; species Streptomyces sp. NPDC050704. Next base: position 30,642 of record NZ_JBFAHW010000058.1, read on the forward strand.
CGAGTTGGCCGTTTTCGACCGTGTACACGACGTGGAGGTCACCGACCCGGAGGCGCCGGCGGCCGTATTGCCCCTTGAGCGCCCTGATGTCGATGACCACCGCCTCCTGCCTGTCGCGCCTGGTGATGATGGTCGGGGTCTGGTCCCGGTGGGCGCGGTCGATGACGTGCCGTTCCCCCGGGCTCAGCGCTTCGGGAGGTCCTTGAAGGTGGCGAGGGTGCGGTCGATCAGGTCCAGTACGTCACCCTGGTAGTCGTGCTCGGCCCAGTAGATGGTCGCTTCGAGCAGGGCGCCCATCAGCCCCATCGTGTAGACCCGTACCTCCAGGTCGTTCGCGTGCCGTCCGGTGCGCTCCGCGATCGCCCGGCACATCAGGCGGCCCGTGACGGACATGGTCTCCATGACCCGGGAGCGTACGGCCGGGACGTGCGCCATCAGCCCGATGCGCAGCCTCATCTCGCGCTCCGCGTAGGTCGGGTCGTCGGCGATCGCCATGGCCATCGACTGCCGGATGATGAACCGCATCGAGTCCAGCAGACTCTCGTCCGCCGGGCGCTCCCTCAGCAACTCCTCCGCCAGAGGGTCGTACTCGTCCGTCAGGACGATGTCCTCCTTGGTCGGGAAGTAGCGGAAGACGGTGCTCGGCGAGACCTCCGCGCGCTCCGCGATCTGCTCCACGGTCGTCGCGTCGTACCCCTGCTCCTCGATCAGTTCGTAGGTGGCGTTCCTGATCGCGATACGCGTCTTGAGCTTCTTCCGCTCCCGCAGGCTCAGGTGCCGGGCGGCTTCGGGGAGGGACGTTCGTACCGTGGTCATGCCCGTCATTGTCCGTCATCGGACTCGGAACGAGCCATGACCGGAACCTCGCCCTCCGCTGCCCCGTCGGCCCCCTCGGGCGCCTCGGACTTGGTGGGCCGTACGTTCGGCAGCAGCGCCGCCGTCAGCAGGGCGGTCACCAGTGCCGCGATGCCGCACACCACCAGGACCGCGCCCATGCCGTCCACGTACGCGGCGTCGGCGGAGCGGGCGAGGCCGGGCAGGCCGAGCCGCTCGGCGACCGCGTGCGCGCCGGTCAGCGATTCGCGCGCGGCGTCCGCGGCCCCAGCGGGGAGGCGCGAGGTGTCGATCCGGTCGCCGTAGGCACTGGCGACCAGGCTGCCGAGCAGTGCGATGCCGATCGCGCCGCCCACCTGACGCAGTGTCATCAGCAGCCCGGAGCCGCTGCCCGCCTCGTCGCGGGGGATCCCGCCGAGTGCCGCGTCCATCGCGGGCACCATCGCGAGGCCGAAGCCCAGTCCCGCGATGGTCAGCCAGAGCGCGGTGAACCCGTAGCCGCTGTCGGGCTCGGTGCGTGAGCCGAGCAGCGCGGCGAAGCACAGCACCGCCAGACCCGCGGTGACCACGAGACGGGGCCCCGCGCGCTGCGCCAGGGGCGTGCTCGCCCGCGCGGCGACCATCAGACCGCCCATCATCGGCAGCAGCCGCAGCCCGGTGCCGAAGGCGTCGGCGCCGCCGACCTCCTGGAGGTACGTCGGCAGCATGAACAGCAGACCGGAGAAGATGAAGGTGCCGAGCGTCGCGGCCAGACTGTTGAACAGGAAACCGCGGTTCCCGAGCAGCTTCAGATCGAGCATGGGCCGCACCGCCCGGCGCTCCCGTACGACGAGGACGGTGAGCAGGGCCGCGGACAGCGCGAACGAGCCGACGACCGGCGGGCTGCCCCAGCCGCGTTCGGGCGCCTCGATGATGCCGAAGACCAGCGCTCCGAGCCCCAGCGCGCTGAAGGCCGTGGACAGCACGTCGACCCGGGGCGACGCCGGATCGCGGGACTCGGGCAGCAGGAAGAGGCAGGCGGCGACGCCGATGGCCACCATCGGGATGTTGATCAGGAAGATCGAGCCCCACCAGTAGTGGTCGAGCAGCAGCCCGCCGACGAGCGGCCCGAGCGGCATGCCCGCGGCCATCGAGGCGGTGACGGCGGCGACCGCCTTGCTGCGTTCCTCGGGCCCGAACATCGACGGCAGCACGGAAAGACCGAGCGGGATCACCAGCGCGGCGCCCACACCCATGACCGTGCGGGCGGCGATGACCAGCTCGGGCGTGGACACGAGGGTGCCGAACAGGGCGCCGGCGAGGAACACCAGGAGCCCCGCGATCAGCATCCTGCGCCGTCCGAAGCGGTCACCGAGCAGTCCGGCGGGCAGCATCAGCGCCGCGAACACGACGATGTACGAGTCCACGATCCACTGGAGCTCACCCGTGCTCGCGTCCAGTTGCGCGGCCATCGTCGGCAGCGCGACGTTGAGGATCGTCATGTCGAAGCCGAGGACGAGCATGCTCGCGACCAGGGCGCCGAGGGCCCACCAGCGGCGGGGGTCGAGCTGCTGCTCGGACGATTCTGTGGCAGTAACCATGAAATGACAGTTACTCTCAAAAGATTTGCGCTGTCAATACTGCCTGTCCGTGGACGGGTCGGAATATGGCTCCAGGAACGCGGAAGTGGCCGCGGCTCGAAAGCCGCGGCCACTGAAGGCGGGAAGTCGGAGGGGGTGGTCCGTACTGCTGGTCCGTACCGCTGGTGCGGCTGCTAGTAGGCCACCATCGAGATGCCGATGTAGTGCGCGACGAACGCCGCGAGCGTGAGCGAGTGGAAGACCTCGTGGAAGCCGAACCACCGCGGTGACGGGTTGGGGCGCTTGATTCCGTAGATCACGCCGCCCGCGCTGTAGAGGAGTCCGCCGACGACCACGAGGACGAGGACGGCGATGCCGCCCGCCCGCATGAAGTCGGGCAGGAAGAAGACGGCCGCCCAGCCCATCGCGATGTAGCAGGGGGTGTAGAGCCAACGCGGGGCGCCGATCCAGAAGACGCGGAAGACGATGCCCGCGACCGCCGCGCCCCAGATGCTCCAGAGCAGCCACTGCCCCTTGGCGTCCGGCAGGAGCAGCATGGTCAGCGGCGTGTACGTGCCCGCGATGATCAGGAAGATGTTCGCGTGGTCGAGTCTGCGCAGGATGCCGTCCATGCGCGGGCTCCAGTTGCCCCGGTGGTAGATCCCGCTCGTGCCGAACAGCAGGCAGGCCGTCAGGACGAAGATCGCGCAGGCGATACGGGCGCGGGTCGAGTCGGCGAGCGCGGTCAGGACCAGACCGGAGGCGAGTACGGCCGGAAACATCCCGGCGTGCAGCCAGCCCCGGAGCTTCGGCTTGATCGGGTGCGGCAGGTGGAGCGCGTCGCGGACGGTACCGGCGGCCGGCGGGTCCGAGGGCGCGTCGGGGACGGACGCAGTCATGACAGCCATCGTACCTACGGAACCGTAAGTTACGCGTCAGTACGTCTATATGAAGGACGCGTGAGTGCTGATGGTCTCACGGGTGGGCCGGGGCGGCGAGGGGTGCGGTTCGAGGTGGGCGGGGGTGGGCGGGAAATAGTCGCCGGAAATGGCCGGCAATAAGTGGCGTTGCTCACGCCGCTCAGGTGTGAGGCCCTCTGGACATATGCGCGGACCCGTCGGATGATCAAATGAGTGCGGTCGGCACCGGATGAGCGCCTGCAAGATCGATATGTGTCGGAAAGATCGATTACGTGAAGCATCCGGGTCGCAGCCCCCACGGGGCAAAAAACAACAAAAATCCCTCATCTAGGAGCAATCGTGGCGCGCGACATCGCGGCTCCCTCTTCCGCAACCGTCCCCACCGACCACCAGGAACTGATCTCGTGGGTCAACGAGATCGTCGAACTGACGCAGCCGGACAGCGTGGTCTGGTGTGACGGCTCAGAGGCCGAATACGAGCGACTGAGCGAGGAGCTCGTCCGCAAGGGCACCTTCAAGAAGCTCGACCCGATCAAGCGCCCCAACTCGTACTACGCGGCCTCCGACCCGACCGATGTCGCCCGGGTCGAGGACCGCACGTTCATCTGCTCCGAGAAGGAAGAGGACGCGGGCCCGACGAACCACTGGAAGGCGCCCGCCGAGATGCGGGAGATCTTCACCGGATCGGACGGGAAGGGGGGCGTCTTCCGGGGCTCGATGAAGGGCCGGACGATGTACGTCGTCCCGTTCTGCATGGGCCCGCTCGGCTCGGACCTCTCCGCGATCGGCGTCGAGATCACGGACTCCGCGTACGTCGCCGTGTCCATGCGCACCATGACCCGCATGGGCCAGGCGGTCCTGGACGAACTCGGCTCCGACGGCTTCTTCGTGCGTGCTGTGCACACGCTCGGGGCGCCGCTGGCCGAGGGCGAGGCCGACGTGCCGTGGCCCTGCAACTCCACGAAGTACATCTCGCACTTCCCGGAGACCCGCGAGATCTGGTCGTACGGCTCCGGCTACGGCGGCAACGCGCTGCTCGGCAAGAAGTGCTACGCCCTGCGCATCGCGTCCGTCATGGCGCGCGACGAGGGCTGGCTGGCCGAGCACATGCTGATCCTCAAGCTCACGCCTCCGCAGGGCGAGTCGAAATACGTGGCGGCGGCCTTCCCCTCGGCCTGCGGCAAGACGAACCTCGCGATGCTGGAGCCGACGGTCCGCGGCTGGACCGTCGAGACCATCGGTGACGACATCGCCTGGATGCGGTTCGGCGAGGACGGCCAGCTGTACGCGATCAACCCCGAGGCCGGTTTCTTCGGTGTCGCGCCCGGCACCGGCGAGCACACCAACGCCAACGCGATGAAGACGCTGTGGGGCAACTCCGTCTTCACGAACGTCGCGCTGACGGACGACAACGACATCTGGTGGGAGGGCATGACGGAGGAGACTCCGGCCCACCTGACGGACTGGAAGGGCAACGACTGGACGCCGGAGTCCGGTACGCCCGCCGCGCATCCGAACGCCCGCTTCACCGTCCCGGCGTCCCAGTGCCCGATCATCGCGCCCGAGTGGGAGGACCCGAAGGGCGTGCCGATCTCGGCGATCCTGTTCGGCGGGCGTCGTGCCACGGCGGTTCCGCTGGTGACCGAGTCCTTCGACTGGAACCACGGTGTGTTCCTCGGCGCCAACGTGGCGAGCGAGAAGACCGCCGCCGCCGAGGGCAAGGTCGGCGAGTTGCGCCGCGACCCCTTCGCCATGCTGCCGTTCTGCGGCTACAACATGGGCGACTACATGGGGCACTGGGTCGATGTCGCCAAGGACAAGGACCAGGCGAAGCTGCCGAAGATCTACTACGTCAACTGGTTCCGCAAGAACGACGAGGGCAAGTTCGTGTGGCCCGGGTTCGGTGAGAACAGCCGTGTCCTGAAGTGGATCGTGGACCGGCTCGACGGCAAGGCCGAGGGGGTCGAGACGCCGATCGGGGTCCTGCCGACCAAGGCTGCCTTCGACACGGAGGGGCTCGAACTGTCCGAGGCCGACCTCGACCTGCTGCTCACCGTCGACAAGGAGGTGTGGCGCGAGGAGGCCGCTCTGGTCCCCGAGCACCTCAACACCTTCGGCGACCACACGCCGAAGGAACTGTGGGACGAGTACCGCGCGCTGGTCCAGCGCCTGGCCTGACCCGCGAGGTGTGTTGTCGGGTGCGGGTGGGCTGTGGCTGGTCGCGCAGTTCCCCGCGCCCCTGAAAAGCGGGCTGCGCCCTGCTTTTCAGCCCGGTCCCGGCCCACTCAGCCCGTCCGGCGTTTAACGCGGCCGGACGGCTACGAGCGGTCTTCCAAGTACCGCGTGTGTGATTCCTGGCGGCGGGCCTCCACCTCTCGGAGGCTTGTCGTCAAGGACTCCGCTTCCTTGTGCAGCACGGCGAGCTGCCGCTCCAGGTGCCGCTCCGGCGGCTCGGTGCCAGGGGTGAGCCGGGTCCACCACCGGGTCCGTACGAAGGTGTCGACGGCCTCGGGGATGTCCTGCCGTACGGCACGGGACAGCGCGTGCACGCCCTCCGGGTCGCCGGCGAGGACCTCGGCGACCCAGCCGGGGTCGAGCAGGGCGGCCAGGAGGTCGGTCAGTTCGGTGAGCCGGCCGGCGGCGGCCGGCGGCAGCTCGATCCCCGTGAGGTACTCGCGCAGTTTGCCGAAGTCCCCGCGCAACTCGTCCAGTTGGGCCGACGGATCGGGAAAGTCCGGCACCGGCAACCGCTCCGGCGGCGCGAGCAGCGCCCCGGCCGCGTAGAGACCCGCGACGACGAACGGCCAGTACGCGCCCGCGAGACCCGTGAACGTCAGCCCCAGTCCCGCGACCCCGAGCGCACCGCCGGTGAGGTTCTTCCGGGACTCCAGATAACCGACGAGCCTGCCGGTCCTGTGGGCCTTATTGGTAGCCACGGATCTCCTCGAAGGCGCCGTCCAGCGAGCCCTTCTGGGCGTCGAAGAGACGGCCACCGGTCAGGTCGGCGATGTGTTCCAGCTCGCCGCGGTCGGAGTCGCCGAAGAGGATCGGGAAGACGGGGATCTCCCGCTGCCCGCGCGGCAGCCGGTCGTAGAAGGCGTCGAACTCCGCCGGGCTCGCCCCCGCCGTGTTCTCCCCGTCCGTCATCAGCACGATCGACGTGAACGTGTCGTCGTCGGCCCCGAGATGCTCGTACGCCTTCTCCAGTGACGTGTAGATCGCGGTGTCGCCGTCGGCGCTGAGCGCCTTCGTGTCGCGGCGGATCGCGTCGAGGCCGGTCCGCGGGTCCTCGGGCCGCACCACATGCGTCCGTACGCTCTTGACCGCCGAGCCGAACGGCATCAGCGTGACCTCCTCGCGCTCCCGGAAGTCGCCGGTCAGACCGGTGAGCGCGGTCTTCAGCCGGCCGAGCCGCCCGTCCTCGCCCATCGACCCCGAGGTGTCGAGGACGTACACCGTGCGCGACGGCCGGCGCAGCTTGTTCTCGTACGCGTCCAGCAGCCCGTCGGCGACGGACTCGCTGCCGGGGAACGGGAGTTCACGGCGACGGCTCGTGTCGAGGCCCTCCGCGGGCGGTACCGAGGCGACGACCGGGCGGCGCAGGGTGTCGTCCGTGATCCGCCGCTGGATCTCCGGGGAGCGCAGGGCGTCGGTGAGGCGGCGGACCGTCTCGCGGGTGCTCTGGTCGGTGGCGGCGAGAGAGGAGAGCGGGTAGTCGGCCGTGACCACGCCGTCGCGGGGGCGGATCACGGTGAGGTTCTCCATGCCGAGCAGCACGGACTCGTAGTTGAGCAGGGCGTCGACGGTGCCCCGGCGGGCGTACGCGGACGCCAGCCAGCCGGAGGAACCGGAGGTCAGCTGCTGGCCCTTGAAGAACTCCGTGAGCTTCGGGGTTGCCCTGTCCACGTCCGCGTCCGTCAGCGCGGACTGGGCGCCGGACAGGCCCGACGCCACCGAAATGAGGGAGGCGAAGCCGGAGTTGGAGCGGGCCGGGTCCGTCATGCCGTACGTCAGATCGCCGGCCGCGACCGCCTTGTGCACCTGCGACCAGGTGACCTCGGCCGGCTGCCAGCCGAGCCTGCGCACGGTCTCCGGCTTGACGCCGATCGCCACGGGGCTCGCCATGACCGGGGTCTGCGACACGACCTTCTTCGCGGCGGCCGGGTTGAGGCGCAGGTAGTCGTCGGAGGACAGCCAGACGGCCTCGTACGCGCCGTCCGCCTTGCCGGAGGCGAGCCGGTCGACCGCGTCCCGGGTACCCATGTAGGTGGGGACGACCTTGATGCCGGTGTCCTTGCGGACCTGCTCCAGCACGGGGGCCATGTCGCTCAGCTCGCTGGAGGCGAGGATGCGCAGCGTGCCCGGCTTGCCCTTCGCGGGCCCGGCGGGCTCCTCCTCGGCAGCAGTGCACGCGGTGGCCGTGACCGCCAGCAGCAGGACCGCGGCGAGGGCGGTACGCCGCCCTCTCGCACACACCTTCACGCGAGCCCCCCTTCCAGCGCGCCCGCCGACCTCGACCGCTCCAGGAACACCGTGGCGTGCTGGAGTTCGGAGGTCAGGGACTCCACCGTGGCCGCCATGGACTCCGTGGCCTGGGCCTTGTACGTGTCGATGGCGTCCAGGGTCTGGTAGATCTGCTGGAACGCCGAGCGGAGCGTCTCCGCGCCGACCGCCGGGTCCGCGGCGATGCGCTGGATCTCGCCGCTCTGCGTGGCGAGCATCTCCGCGTTGCCGCGGATGAGGTCCTCCGTCGTGCCGCGCAGGGCGTTGACCTGCTCGACGACCTTGCGCTGGTTGTCGAGGGCGGAAGCGAGCATCACCGAGATGCGCAGCGCGGAGACCGTGGTGGTGGCCGCCCGGTCGACGCCCTTGATCAGCTCCTCGTTGTTGCGCCGGACCACGTCCATCGCCAGATAGCCCTGGGCGCACACCGCGAGCTGGGTGAGCAGGTCCTGGTGCTTCTGGCGTACCGGGAAGAGGACGTCGGCGCGGAGGGTGTCGGCCTGCGCCGGGTCCTGCGCCTCCGCGACCTCGATGTGCCGCTCGACCGCCGTGTCCAGGGCCTGAGCCAGGACGACGTACTCCTGGAGCTTGCCCATCGTGTCCCAGAGACGGACACGCTCGGTCTGCAACGCGGCGTTGTCGCGGCGCAGTTCGTCCTGGCCGCCGCGCAGCGAGCCGACGATCTTGTTCAACGTGCCCTGCGCGGAGGCGTACTTGGCGACGTGGTCGCGGAGCTTGTTGCCGCCGGGCAGCCGGGACAGCAGCTTGCGGGCCTTGCCGCCGGGCAGGTCGCGCGGGTCCAGGTCCTCGACCGTGCGCCGGAGTTCGACGAGCGAGGACGAGACACGGGACTGGGCGTCCTCGCCGTTCGTGGGCAGGCTGCGGACCGTGCGCTCCAGCATGCGGTTCGACTGGGCGGCCGCGTTCCGCATCTCGCTGGAGCCCAGCGCGACGACCTCCCCGATCTTCCCGGCGAACTCGGGGGAGCGGGCGTCGAGGGCGGCGAGCCCCTCGACGTACTCGGCGGCCTTGCGCGCCATGTCCGTACGGACGGACTCGTCGACCGGCACGAGTCCGCCGGCCTTCTCCCGGGGCACCGGCGCGACGGCCTCGGGCGGGGTGAGCGTGAACCCCTGTTCCGCGTTGTCTGTGTTGTTGCTGTTGATGTTGTTGCTGCTCATTGCTCTGTTCCCCCTAGCTCCGGGCCCGGCGCGCCATCTCGTGCAGCACCTTGGATGCGGGCACGGGCGCCTGCCGGAGACCGGTCAGCTTCTGGTTGAGATACGTCGTGTGGGCGGCGGTGGCCGCCGTGAACTCCGCGGCGGCGCCCTGCGGCCGGAACCCGTGCAGCACCGCGAGCTCCCGCAACTCCTTGTCGGAGCTGAGGAGTTCACCCAGCGCGCGGCCCTCGGCGGTGAGTGGGACGACGGTGTGGTCGCTGGTCGCGATGGTGTCCGGGTACAGGACGGCCAGGTCGATCTCGTGGACGGGCTGGTCCTGGGTGAGCAGCGAGGCGACCTGCGACTCGTACACGAGGACGAGCGGGTTGCCGACCCCGCTGACGAAGTCCCTGAACGTCGCGTCCGTGCTGGTCTGCTGGGCGCCCTGGACGCTGATCAGTTTGCGCATCAGGGGCGCGGTGTCGTTCACGCCCTTGTCGTCCGTGACGACCCGGCCGTCATTGGCCACGTACGAGGCGGCGGCGAGATAGAGGGCGCCCGAGTTGGAGCTGGTCGGGTCGGTGGTCGAGACGAAGAGTGTGCCGGTCAGCTCGCCGTAGCGGTCGGCGCTTTCGAGCTGCTGCCAGGTCCTGTCGTCCCGGGCTGCCTCAAGGTACTCGGCCATCTTCAGCGTGCCGGTGCGCCTGCCCTTGTCCAGGGTCGCGAGGCCGTTTGCGACAAGGACCTCGGCGGCGTTCTGGTGCGCCACGACCACGATGGGCGAGTAGAAGGGGCGCGGCAGCGGCTGCTGTACGTCGTACTTCTCGGCCAGTTCATCGGCGGGGGTCTGACTGGAAGGGAAAGCGAAGTCGTACCCCTTGAGGTCGAGTCCCTCCATGGCCCAGGACCCTGAGGTCTCCGTCTCCACGGTGTAGCCCTTGGCAGCGAGGGCCTTCACCACGTCGGGGTCGGCGAAGAACTCAGCCTTCTCCGATCCGATCACTCCTTGCACGGTCTTCGTTGCCGTGCTCTTGTCCTGACCTTCGCGGCCTGCGACGACGGCTGCTACCACTCCGCCGATCAGCAGCACCGCCAGGACGATTCCTGCGATGCGTCTCACATGTGGAGAGTGCTCCCCGGAACCCAACGTTCCCGGGCGGCGGGGGTGAACAGGGGGTGACGTCCCGGTCCCGGTACGCAACCGGAGCGGGGTCCTCCCATCCGGTGGCACCCGGCCCGCGCGTCGCTGCGGGCACACGCGGGCCGGGGCCGTCGAGGGGAGCCCTCAGGGCTCAGCGGGTGGCAGGAGGGCTCAATGGGTGGCGAGCTCGCGGGGGTCCGGGGTCGCGGCCGCGTGGGCGTCCATGCGCTCGGCGGCCAGGATCGCGGCCGCCGTGTCCGCGCGGGACGCCGCGACGACGAGGGCGCGGCCGGCGAGGGCGTGCGCCCGCTGGTGGAGCGCGGCGAGCTGCGACTGCCGGTCGGCGACGGCCACCGACGAACGGACCGACGAGCGGACCGGCGGACGGCCTTCGCGCAGTCGCGTCACCTGCTCGACCAGCCGCTCCGTGGCGGCGTCGAGCTCGGCGGACGGGTCGAGGCCGCGCAGCTCGTCGGTCACCGCGAGCAGCGCCGCGAGGTGTCCCGCGAGCTGGATGTCCAGCTCCTCCTCGCGCGACCGGTGAGGGAAGTCCGAGGAGGTGCCGGCCATCGTGTGGACCGACTTGGTGCGGATCGGCTCGTACATGGGATGGCCTCCTGTGCTCTGGCAGGAAACCATCCTAGCTTGGATTCAGTCTAAAGTTGAGCCTGGTCGCAGAACTGGTGGATCTGTACACCCAGCGTGAGCGGTACAGCCGGTGCGGCCGGTGTCGTGCCCGTCGTCACGGCCGGCCGCAGGTTTCGTCACGGCTGGCCGTAGCCGTCCAGGAAGTTGCCGATCCGCGTCACCGCGTCCGTCAGGTCCCGTGCCGTGGGCAGGGTGACGACCCGGAAGTGGTCCGGCTCGGGCCAGTTGAACCCCGTCCCCTGCACCACCATGATCTTCTCGGTCCGCAGCAGGTCGAGGACCAGCTGCCGGTCGTCCTTGATCTTGAAGACCTTCGGATCGAGGCGCGGGAAGAGGTAGAGCGCCCCCTTCGGCTTCACGCAGGTCACGCCCGGGATCTGGGTCAGCAGCTTGTGCGCGACGTCCCGCTGCTCCCGCAGCCGCCCGCCCGGGAGGACGAGGTCGTTGATCGTCTGGCGCCCGCTCAGGGCGGCGACCACCCCGTGCTGGCCCGGCATGTTCGCGCACAGCCGCATGTTCGCGAGGATCGTCAGCCCCTCGATGTACGAGTCGGCGTGCGCCCGCGGTCCGGAGATCGACATCCAGCCGACCCGGTAGCCCGCCACCCGGTAGGCCTTCGACATGCCGTTGAAGGTGAGCGTCAGCAGGTCGGGGGCGATCTTGGCGGTGGCCGTGTGCGTGGCGTCGTCGTACAGGATCTTGTCGTAGATCTCGTCCGAGCAGATCAGGAGGTTGTGGCGGCGGGCGATGTCCGTCAGCCCGCGCAGCATCGCCTCGTCGTACACCGCGCCCGTCGGGTTGTTCGGGTTGATGATCACGAGCGCCTTGGTGCGGTCGGTGACCTTGCGCTCGATGTCGGCCAGATCGGGCATCCAGTCGGACTGCTCGTCGCAGCGGTAGTGCACGGCAGTGCCGCCGGAGAGGGAGATCGCGGCGGTCCACAGCGGATAGTCCGGCGCGGGTACCAGCACCTCGTCGCCGTCGTCGAGGAGGCCCTGCATGGCCATCACGATCAGCTCGGAGACGCCGTTGCCGATGAAGACGTGCTCGACGTCCGTCTCGATGCCGAGGGTCTGGTTGTGCATGACGACCGCCCGGCGCGCCGCGAGCAGGCCCTTCGCGTCCCCGTAGCCGTGCGCCGACGAGACGTTGCGGAGGATGTCCTCCAGGATCTCGGGCGGGCACTCGAACCCGAACGCGGCCGGATTCCCCGTGTTCAGCTTGAGGATGCGATGGCCCGCCGCCTCAAGCCGCATCGCCTCCTCGAGCACCGGGCCGCGGATCTCGTAACAGACGTTGGCGAGCTTGGTCGACTGGATCACCTGCATGTCCGCGAGCTTACGGCCGGGTAACGCTTCCCGCGGCGTGCTTTCCACCACATGAGACGGGCCGGTTTGGGGTGTTATCGCCGTCGGCTGCCCCACAGGCCTCTCCCGTCCCTACAATGCGCCGCCATGGTGGGGACCATCGATACGAGAACGGCACGACGGGTGTGTATGCCATGAGCGGCGCGAACCGGGAGAAGAGCGACCCGCAGCGGCCGCCCAGTGTGTACCACCCGTATGCCGGGACGGTTCCGGCGTACGACGAGTACGCGGACCCGGCGGTCGCCCATGGCTGGCAGCAGGCGTACGACGACACGGTGAGCCTCGACCCGGCCGTCGCGCCCGCCCCGGGCGACGGGCGTGACGGGCACGACGGGCGCGACGGACCGGGGCGCGGGCGCCGCGAGCGGCTGGCGCGCCGTCGCCGGGCCCGGGCGACGCGCCGCGGAGCCGTCGCCGCCGGTGCGGTCGGCGTCCTGCTCCTCGTCGCCGTGGTCACCGGAGTTCTCGGCTCCGGCTCTTCCGGGGAGGGGAGCGACCGGAAGGCGCCGAAGGCTCAGCCCTCCTCCTCGGCCGCGGACGGGCGGGGCGAGACCGGCTCGTCGTCCGACCTGTCCGACCCGTCCGACCGGGCCGATCCGCCAGGCGCCTCGCCCGGGGCGTCGGACCAGGCGTCGGACCCGGCCTCGCCCGGCGACCCGGCGAGCCCCTCGCCGGGCGAGGCCGGGTCCGGCGGCTCCGCCGGGTCCGGCGCCCCCGCCACGAAGGCCCCCGCGACCACGGCCCCGGCCGCCACCGGCGAGCCGACCCGGGGCAACTCCGGCGACAATCCCGGACGCGGCCAGGGCGCGACGAAGAGCCCCAAGTAGTGTGTACCGTCCGCTGGTTCGGTGCTCGGACCGACCGGCGGCCTGATCGGACTCCTTGCTCCTCCGGTCCCCTCCCTTCACAATGCGCATGACAAGGCTGACGAAGATCGGAAAGTCTCCGGTCGCTTACGTCGGTCAAGAGGGGACCCCCCACATGAGAAAACCTCTCGTTGCCGCGCTTCTCGCCCTGGCCATAGCCGGGGTCGGCGCGGCACCCGCGGTCGCGGCTCCGGAGCCCGGGGCCCAACCCGCCGCCACGGACGCGGGCACGTCCGCCGCCACGGACACGGTCACCTCCGTGGTCACGGACACGGTCACCTCCGCGGTGGCGGCGGTTTCCAAGATCACCGCGCCCGCGGTCCAGGCCGTCGACTTCGCCGGCACCGTCTCGCTGAGCAACTGTTCCGGCTCCGTCGTCCGCATGCCCGGTTCGGAGGACAACGACCCGGCGCTGGTGATGAGCAACGGCCACTGCCTGGAGACCGGCTTCCCGGCGGCCGGCGAGGTCATCGTCGACCAGCCGTCCACCCGCACCTTCGGGCTGCTCAACGGCGCCGGTTCGCGCGTGGCGACCCTGCGTGCCAGCAAGATCGCGTACGCGACGATGACCGACACCGACGTCGCGCTGTACCAGCTCACCACCACCTACGCGCAGATCAAGAGCTCGTACGGCATCAGCGCGCTCACGCTGAACGACACGCGCCCCGTCGCCGGCACGGCCATCACGGTCGTCTCCGGCTACTGGAAGCGGACCTACAGCTGCTCCGTCGACGGGTTCGCCTACCGCCTCCGGGAGGGTGCCTGGACCTGGAAGGACTCGGTCCGCTACACCTCCGCCTGCAACACCATCGGCGGCACCTCGGGTTCGCCCGTCGTCGACAACGCCACCGGCAAGGTCGTCGCCGTCAACAACACCGGCAACGAGGACGGCGCCCGCTGCACGGACAACAACCCGTGCGAGGTCGACGCGAGCGGCAACATCACCGTCCGGCAGGGCATCAACTACGGCCAGCAGACGTACCAGATCATTCCGTGCGTCGGTCTCGACAACAAGATCGACCTGAGCCGGAGCGGCTGCACCCTGCCCAAGCCGTAGGCCCACAAGCCGTAGGCGGCAGAAGGTAGTTCGTGTGCGCAGGGCGGGCGGTCACGTCGTACGGCGGACCGCCCGCCCCGCCAGTACGTCCGTTCGCCGCCCGTCCTCGACCACGAAGCGGCCGTCGATCAGGACGTGCGGGATGCCGGTCGGCAGTGTGCGGGGAGCGTCGAAGGTCGAGCCCGCGGCGACCGTGGCCGGGTCGAAGAGGACCAGGTCGGCCCGGTATCCCTCGCGGACCAGGCCGCGGTCGGGCAGCCGTAGCCGGGCGGCGGGCCTGGACGTCAGGTGGGCGACGCACTCCTCCAGGGAGAGGACCCCCAACTCCCGTACGTACCGGCCGAGATACTGAGGGAACGTGCCGTACGCGCGCGGGTGCGGCTTGTCGCCGAGCAGGATGCCGTCCGAGCCGCCGGTGTGCACGCGGTGGCGCATGATCTGCCGGACGTTCTCCTCGTGGCCGACGTGCTGGAGGATCGTCGAGCCGAGGCCGTCGTCGACGAGCAGGCGGCGGGCGGTGACCCACGGGGCCTCGCCGCGCGCGTCGGCCGTCTGCCGGACGGTCCGGCCCACGTGGGACGCGAGGGCCGGGTCGCTCACGCCCGAGATCTCGATGGTGTCCCACTCGATGGGCACGCCGTGGCAGCCGTCCGCGCCCAGGACCTCCATGTGGTGCCGGATCCGCTCGGCGATGTCGTCGTCCTTCAGCCGGGCCAGGACCGCCTCGGGGCCGCCCTCGCTCGCCCAACTGGGCAGCATGGCCACGAGCGTGGTGCAGCCGGGCGTGTAGGGATATGTGTCGAGGCTGAGGTCGGCGCCTTCGTCCAGCGCCTTGTCGAGCAGCGTCAGCAGGTCTGGGGCCTTCCCCTTGTTCACGCCGAAGTTCATGGTGGCGTGGGCGAGATGGAGCGGGCAGCCGGCCTCGCGGGTCAGCTCCACCATCTCCTGGTACGCGTCCAGGGCGCCGGCGCCGTACGAACGGTGGTGCGGGCAGTAGTAGCCGCCGTACTCGGCCACCACTCTGCACAGTTCGGTGAGTTCGGCGTCCTTGGCGTACATGCCGGGGGTGTACGTGAGCCCGGACGACATGCCGACCGCGCCCTCGCGCATCCCGTCGGCCACCAACTGCCGCATGCGGTCGAGCTCCTGGGGAGTCGCCTCGCGGTCGTCCCAGCCGACGGCCAGCATCCGTACGCTGCCCTGGGGGATGAGGTAGGCGGCGTTGACGGCGATGCCCTCGCCGTCGAAGCCGTGGTCGAGGCGGTCCAGGTACTCGCCGACCGAGCGCCAGGTGAAGTCGATGTCGTCGCCGCTGCCGTTCCAGCCGGTGATCGCCTTCCGGATCTCGGCGAGGGTCCGGTCGTCGACCGGCGCGTACGACAGGCCGTCCTGGCCGATGACTTCGAGCGTCACTCCCTGGGCGAGCTTGGCACTGTGGTCCGGGTCGCGGAGGAGGGCGAGGTCGCTGTGGGCGTGCATGTCGACGAAGCCGGGGGAGAGGGCGAGTCCCTCGGCGTCCAGGACGCGGCGGGCCACGGGCCGCAGGCAGCCCGCCGCCGAGGCCTCCTTGACCATGGTGGTGATCCTGCCGCCCTCGATGCCCACGTCGGCCCGGTAGGAGGGCTCCCCGGTGCCGTCGACGACCTCCGCGTCGCGGATGACGAGATCCATCATGCGGGGCTCCTAGAAACTAGAAATAGGTACGGATGTAGTCGACGACCGTGCCGTCCGACTCCGCGACGGGGATCAGCTGCCACTTGTCGAAGGACGTGCAGGGGTGGGAGAGGCCCATGCCGAGCCAGTCACCGACCTGGAGTTCGGCCGCCGCTGCCGTACGCAGCCAGCCGTGCTGGTCGGAGAGGCCGGTCACCGTGATGCCCGTGGCCGGGCGTTCGGCCGTGCCGTCGTGGACGACCTGGGCGAACGGCAGGTCCAGGTCGTACGCCGCGTCGCGCTTGCCCGCGTTGACGAAGGCCTGCTCGGGGGAGGGGCGGGAGACGACCTGCGCCCAGAGGCGGAAGGCGGGATGGAGCGCGCCCTCCTCGGGGATACGGGCGAAGGGGGTCACCTCCCGGTAGTGGCCGTCGTCGTGCGAGACGTACGCGCCGGAGCGCAGCAACTTCAGTACGGGGAGGGAGAGTTCGGGCAGCTCGGCGAAGACGTCGGCCACCGCGTCGAACCAGGCGCTGCCGCCCGCGCTCAGCACGATCTCGTCGACGCCCGCCCGGGCGAACCGGCCCGCCTTGTCGAACTCCGCGGCCAGCGCGGTCAGGCGGCGCAGCCACCCGTGCACCCGCTCCGGGTTCGCGTCCGGCACCTCGCCCTCGTACCCCGCGACGCCCACCAGCCGCAGCGTGTCCACGGCCGCCACCGCGTCCGCGACCGCCGCGCACTCCTCCTCCGTCCGTACGCCGGTCCTGGCGCCCTCGCCCGCCGCCAGCTCGACCACGACGTCCACCGGGCGGGCGGACTCCCCTGAGGCCCGTGATCCCCGTAGCGCGGCGTCCATCAGCTCGACGCCGCGCACGGAGTCGACGTAACAGACGAAGCGGAAGGAGGGGTCGGCGGCGAGCTGGGCGGCGACCCAGGCGAGTGCAGCCGCGTCCACCAACTCGTTGGCCAGGAAGATCCGTTCGATGCCGAAGGCCCGCGCCACCCGCACCTGGTGCGGCACGGCCAGCGTGATGCCCCAGGCGCCGTGCTCGATCTGGCGGTGGAAGAGCTGGGGGGCCATCGAGGTCTTGCCGTGCGGGGCGAAGGCGAGGCCGTGCCGGGTCGCGTACGTCTCCATCAGCCGGAGGTTGTGCTCCAGACGCTCGGCGGAGAGGGCGAGGACGGGCGTGCTGAAGCCGTCGGTGAAGAGGTTCCGGCGCTGGGCGGCCAGCTCGCCGACGGTCAGGCCCTCGGCGTCCGGCGGGAGGCCCTTGAAGCGGTGGTCGACGCGTTCCTCCGCGAGCGCGGCGAGACGTGCGGTCCGAACTGCCCGTGCTGCGGTGGTGTCGGCGGCCATGGAGTCTCCCTGGTGAGGATCGTTGCACCATGTGCAACAGTCATTGCGTATGGCGCTGAGTGCTGTCTAACATCTCGGCCAACGCCGGGTCAACGGAGCCGCTGAGACCCGCGACGCGACGAGGAGTCCCCGCCATCCTTCCCCCCACCGGACCCGGCCCCACGGACGACGCGAACGCCGTGGCCGCCGTGGACGTCGTCACGCTCGGCGAGTCCATGGTCACGTTCCTCCCGTCCCGCCCGGGCCGCCTCGCCGACGTGCCGTCGTTCGAGCGGGGCATCGGCGGCGCGGAGTCCAATGTGGCGTGCGGGCTGGCTGCCGCCGGGCACTCCGTGAAGTGGGTGAGCCGGGTCGGCGCCGACGGGTTCGGGCAGCACCTGCTGGAGGCGATCGCCGCGCACGGCGTCGACACGAGCGCCGTCCAGGTCGATCCGGCCCGCCCCACCGGGATCTACTTCCGCACGGCGGGGGAGCGGGCGCTGACGCCGGGCCCGCGGCGCGCGGAGGAGCCCTTCGGGACGGGCGAGGACCCCTTCGGAACGGGCGAGGATCCGTTCGGAGCGGGAGCCGCCGGGGGCTCTCCCGTGGGCGAGAACCCTCTCGCGGAGGTCGTCTACTACCGCGCCGGTTCCGCCGCCTCCGCCATGTCCCCCGCGAACATGCCCGGGGACGAGCTCCGCTCCGGGCGCGTGCTCCACCTGTCCGGGATCACCGCTGTGCTCTCCGCCGACTGCCTGGCTCTGCTGCGCGGCCTCACCGCACCCCGCCCCGGACGTCCCCTGGTCTCCTTCGACGTCAACTACCGCATGGGCCTGCGCCCCGACCCGGCCGGGGTGGGCGGCACCCTTCTCGACCTGGCCCGCGGCAGCGACCTCGTCTTCGTGGGCGCCGACGAGGCCGAGGCCGCCTGGGGCGTCACCGGCGGGCCCGCCGCGATCCGGGCCGCGCTCCCCGAGCCGCGGCTGCTGGTCGTCAAGGACGGCGGGCGCGGGGCCACGGTCTTCGAGCGGGCACCCGATGAGCCCGGCCGCGGATCCGACACCGGCCCCGACACCGGTCCCGGATCTGACCTCGGCCCCGACACCGGCCCCGACACCGGCCCCGACACCGACACCGGCCCCGGCCCCGGCACCGGCCCCGGCACCGGACCTGGCCCGGACACCGTCACCCACGTTCCCGCCCCCCGCGTCGACGTCGTCGCGCACGTCGGTGCCGGGGACGGGTTCGCCGCCGGGTTCCTGTCCGCCACCCTCCGGGGGCTTCCCGTCCGGGACCGGCTGCGGCACGGGCACCTGATGGCCGCCGCCGCGCTCACCGTGCCCGGCGACCTCGCCATGCCGCCGACGCGGGAGCACGCCGACCGGCTGGCCGCCCTGGACGACGACGCGTGGGGGACACTTCGACTCGGCCCCGGCTGGACGCAAGCCGTTGATCAAGTCGTCGATCGAGCCGTTGATCGAGTCGTTGATCGGGCCGACGAGGAGGTACGTACCCCATGAGCCAGACCGTCGACCGCGCGCTGAGCATCCTGCCCCTGCTGGCCGAGGGCCCCGCCGACCTCGGGCAGGTCGCCGAGCGGCTCGGGGTCCACAAGTCCACCGCGCTGCGGCTCCTGCGTACCCTCCACGAGCACGGACTGGTCTACCGCCAGTCCGACCAGCGCTACCGCCTCGGCGCGCGCCTCTTCGCGCTCGCCCAGGAAGCGGTGGAGAACCTCGACGTCCGCGAGATCGCCCACCCCCACCTCGCCCGCCTCAACGAGCTGTGCGGCCACACCGTCCACCTCGCCGTGCACGAGGAGGGCGAGGTCCTCTACATCGACAAGGTCGAGAGCCGCTACCCGGTGCGCATGTACTCCCGTATCGGGAAGCCCGTCGCCATCACCGTCGCCGCCGTCGCGAAACTGCTCCTCGCCGACCTGCCCGAGCCCGAGCGCCGGGCCCTCGCGGACAAGCTCGACTACCCGATGTACACCTCCCGCTCGACCCCCAACGCCCCCGCTTTCCTACGGGAGTTGGACAAGGTGCGCGAACAGGGCTGGGCCACCGACCTCGGCGGCCACGAGGAATCCATCAACTGCATCGCCGCCCCCATCCGCGGCGCCGACGGCCATGTCGTCGCCGCCATGTCCGTCTCCGCCCCGAACGTCGTCGTCACCGCCGACGAACTCCTCACGCTGCTCCCACTGGTGCGCCGTACGGCGGACGCGATCAGCGGCGAGTACTCCGGCAGGACTCCCACGAAGGACAACGGTTCATGACAGACAAGACCGAGAAGACCGGCAAGACCGCCCTCACCCCGAAGACCCACACCACGCCGCCCGCCAAGTTCTCGCACGGCGTCAGGAAGGGGAACATCCTCCAGGTCGCCGGCCAGGTCGGCTTCCTGCCCGCGGTCGAGGGGCAGCCGCCCACGCCCGCGGGCCCCACCCTGCGCGAGCAGACCCTCCAGACCCTCGCCAACGTCAAGGCCATCCTCGAAGAGGGCGGCGCCACCTGGGACGACGCGATGATGATCCGCGTCTACCTGACCGACGTCGACCACTTCGGTGAGTTCAACGGGATCTACAACGCCTACTTCGAGGAGCAGGCCCTGACCGGCCCGCCCGCCGCCCGCACGACGGTCTACGTCGGCCTCCCGGCCGGCCTCCTGGTCGAGATCGACACGCTGGCAGTACTGGACAACTGAGCCTCACCCCCGCGCCCCAAAGGGGCGCGGGGAACGGCGCGACCAGCCACATCCGACCCGCACCCGGCAACGATCAGCATCACCCTCCCCAAACCCCGCACCCCAAACCCCGCACGGCGATCCCCCCTGCCCAAAAACACCATGCCCTTAAGCAGAGGACCTCCCCATGTCACCCCTCCTCGCGGCCGCCCCCGCCCCGGAGCCCCCACCCCACACCGGCGGCCTGCTCCTCCTCCTGGACGGCACCGCAGGCCTGCTCACCGTCGCAGCCCTCGGCATCGCCCTGCTCCTCGTCCTGATCATCAAGGTCAGACTCCAGCCCTTCGTCGCCCTCCTCGGCGTCTCCATAGCCGTCGGCCTCTCCGCAGGCCTCTCCGTCACGGAACTCTTCGGCACCGTCCAGCGCTCGACCTCCGTCTCGATGATCGAGACCGGCATGGGCGGCATCCTCGGCCACGTCACGATCATCATCGGTCTGGGCACCATGCTCGGCGCGATCCTCGAAGTGTCGGGCGGCGCCGAGGCGTTGAGCTCCCGGCTCCTCAACCTCTTCGGGGAGAAGCGGGCCCCGCTCGCCATGGGCCTGACCGGCCTGATCTTCGGCATCCCGGTCTTCTTCGACGTCGGCATCTTCGTCCTCGCGCCGATCGTGTACGCCGCAGCCAAGCGCTCCGGCAAGTCGATCCTGCTCTACTGCATGCCGTTGCTCGCGGGCCTGTCGATGACCCACGCGTTCCTGCCCCCGCACCCAGGGCCGGTCGCCGCGGCGGGCCTCTTCAAGGTCGACCTGGGCTGGGTCATCCTGATGGGCGTCGTCGTCGGCATCCCGGCGGTGCTCGCCGCCTGGGCGTACGCCGCCTGGATCGGCAACCGCCTCTTCGTCCCCGTACCGCAGGACATGGTCGAGGCGGCGGAGGAGGCGCGGGCCGCCGTCGCCGCGGAACAGGCCGCGGCCGGGCGCACCGCCCCCGAACAGCCGGTCGCGCTCTCCACCGTCTTCCTCATCATCGGTACGCCGCTGCTGCTGATCCTCGCCGCGACCTTCTCGTCCATCGCCCTGGACCCGTCGACCCTCCGCTCGGTCATCGAGTTCTTCGGGCACCCCTTCGTGGCGCTGACGATCGCGCTGCTCATGGCGTACTACCTGCTGGGCATCCGGCGCGGCTGGTCCCGCAAGTCCCTGGAGACGGTGTCCACCGCCTCCCTCAAGCCGGTCGGCAACATCCTGCTGGTCGTCGGCGCGGGCGGGATCTTCGGTGCCGTGCTGAAGGGCTCGGGCATCGCGGACGCGCTCGCCGACACGTTCAACGACGTCGGCCTGCCGGTCATCCTGCTGGCCTGGCTGATCTCCGTCGTCCTGCGCGTCGCCCAGGGCTCGGCGACGGTCGCCATCGTCACCACCGCCGGAATCGTCGTCCCGCTCGTCGAGGGGCAGGACTACTCGCAGGCCCATCTGGCGCTGGTCATCATGGCGATCTCGGCCGGATCGATCTTCGCCTCGCACGTCAATGACGGGGGCTTCTGGATCGTCGCCAAGTACTTCGGCATCTCCGAACGCGACACCCTCAAGTCCTGGACGGTCCTGGAGACGGTGCTGTCGGTGGCGGGCTTCGCGGTGGCCGCCGTACTGAGCGTTTTCATATGAGATCGACCCGGTGGGACCGATCCGAAACAGTCCGAGATTGATCCTCTTCGTATAACGAAGCGGGGGCTGGCTGTCACGATCACAGGGTTGTCGACCATACTGCCCGCTGTGGAGCAGCGCATAGGACCCAACATCCAGCCCCTGCAAGGTGCCGCGGCCGACCCGGCGTTCGTGCCCGGCATCACGGGCCCGCGCCCTGTCGCGCCGAAGGACGCCGAGCCGGAGGAAGCCAAGGCGGCGGACACCAAGGCGGCGGACACCGAATCGGACGAGGCCGCCTCCGGGGAGACGGCCTCCGAGGACGAGCGCGAGGAGCCCGGCGACGAGCCCTCCGGCGAAGAGCCGGCGGAGCCCGAAGAGGCCGAGGAGCCGGACGAGGCCCCGGAGGGCAGCCCCGTCTTCGAGGCCTCCGACCGCCGCGCGAAGATCGTCGCCGACCACCGCGGCGTACGGCTGCGCCTGGACGACCAGGAGGCCGAGTTCCGCTGGGACGAGATCGGCGCCGTCGAGACCGAGTCCCCCCGCTTCGGGAAGCGTTTCACCATCACGGTGCACACCCCCGACCGCCGCTGGTACCCGATCGAGATCGAGGCGAAGGCGAGGACGAGCTTCAAGGACTGGGAAGCTCAACTGGACGAGGTGCTGGACACGTACTTCGACGACGGCGAGGACGAAGCCCCGGCCGAGGACAGCGCCCCGTAAGGGGCGCGGGGAACTGCGCGACCAGCCACAACCGGCCCGCAGTTCCCCACAACCTCCCGTCAACTGCAGTACTGCGCAGCCTTCCCGATGGACCGGTACATGCAGTCCGCGTTCTCCAGCAGCTGCAACACCGCATCCCGGTTACGAGACGTCTCCCGCTCGATCACCTCGTCGGGCGGGTAGAACCCACCCCCACCACTGGACGACGGATACATCTCGAAGGTGTAGCCGAAGATCTTCTGGCTGCCCCACAGATAGTCGTCGATCGACCCGTCGGTGATGTACAGGTCACTGGACTGCTCAGCGGTGTAACCGTTACTGGCGGCCATCTTCCCGCCGACCGCCGCGAACGCGTTCCGGTCGTCGGCCGTCATCCCGGTCGTCGTGTCCGCGGTGGTGTACCCGAAGGGCCAGAGCACCAGCTCGCTGTACGTGTGGAAGTCGACGCCCGCCTTGATCTGCTGCGTGCCGCCGACCACCCGGCTGCGCACGAAGTCGGCGACGACCTTCACCTCGGGCGCGGATTCGGCCGCCGGACCCCGGTAGGTCTCGGAGGACGTCGAACCGGACGAGCCGCCGCAGCAGCCCCAGCGGTAGTTCCAGTTGCGGTTCATGTCGGTACCGACGTATGACGAACCGCTGTTCGGCTGGCGGTTCTTGCGCCACGAGCGGTAGGCGCCGGAGGCGATATCGTACTCGCCGCCGTCGGGGTTGAGGTCCGGGAGTATCCAGATCTCGCGGTTGTTCACCATGTTCGTGACGCGGGAGTCGGAGCCGTATCCGGCGCCCAGCTCACGCATCAGGTAGAGCGCCATCTCCACCGTCAGGTGCTCGCGCGCGTGCTGGTGGTGGGTGAACAGGACCTCGGGCTCGGACTCGTCGCTCGCGACGTTGTCGCTGATCTTGATGGCGACGATGTCCCGGCCCTGGTACGACTTCCCGATCACGCGCTTGCTCATGATGTTCGGGTAGGCGGACAGCCGCTGGTTGATCTCCGTGTTCATCTCGGCGTAGTTGTGGTACTTCGAGTCGGCGGAGGGGAAGTCGAGGACGCCGACGTCCGCCGCGCTCGAACGGTCCGGGGCCGAGCCCAACGCCGAGACCTCGTAGCCGAGTTGGCGCAGCTTCTTCGCCTGGGCCGCGCGGCCCGAGACGACGACGGTCTCCTCGTCTGCCTCGTCGATCGACACACCGGTCCGCGCGATCGCCGTACGGGTGGCCGAGGTGCTGCCGTGGAGGTGGATCTCGTACTGGCGGATCTTGTCCGACTCGTCGGACGCGGGGGCCCCGGCGGCGCCGGTCGCGCTGGTCGTGGCGGCGATCGGGGCCGCGAGGGCCAGGGCCAGCAGGGTGGCGAGGACGGCGGTGCGTCGACCGCGTCTGCCGGGCGAGGCGGGCGTGCCGCCGCTGCCTCTGGTGCTGAGTCGCATGGATTCTCCTAGTTTCTCCAGGACTTCCGGGATCACCGGAAGTGTGGGGAGTGGAGCGGGGGGTGGATCGGTGCGACGTGCCGGGCCCGCCGTCGACGTGCCGGCGCGCCCCTGTGTGCGGGTGTGGCGCTCATGGTGCGGCGCTGGCATGTCCGGGTCAAGAGTAGGCCGGAAGTTGATGGCGCGAACCGGCCGAAAGCCGCCCGGGCCGGTACGCGCGTATGCGGCCCGGCAGTGTACGCGGGCGGGTGCGTCCCGTAGTGGTCCCGGGCAAAGTGCACTCACGGGTGTGAAGCGGGCGTGCGCAGGCGCACTGAAGCGGGGAGAGTGGAGAGCCGCGTAAGAGGAGCCATGCACTCCGGCTCCGTCTCAGGCTCCTGACCTCAGGCTCCTGACCCCGGGTTCCTGACTCACACCCCCAGAGGACTGGCTGATCATGGGCGGATCAGCGCCACGAAGGGATCCGCGAAGGGATCACCAGCTGCCGGTCGAGACGACCAGCTTCGTCGACCGGCGGGACGAACTGGTCGAAAGCAGGCGGCTGTTGGCCACCGCACGGCTGGTCACCCTGACCGGCCCCGGCGGCGTCGGCAAGACCCGCCTGGCCGGGCGGATCGCCGCACGCGTCGCGCGTGCCTTCCCGGACGGCGTGCGTTTCGTGCACCTCGCCGGGCTGCACGACCCCGCGCTCGTACCGCTCGCCGCGGCCGACGCGCTCGGCCTGTACGACCACTCCGAACAGCCGCCCCTCGACGCGCTGGTCGAGCAGGTACGCGACCGCCGGCTCCTCCTGGTCGTCGACAACTGCGAGCATCTGCTGTCCGCCTGCGCGGAGTTGGCGTCCGCGCTGCTGCACGGCACGGCAGGCGTCCGCGTCCTCGCCACCAGCCGCCACCGCCTGGGCCTGACGGAGGAACACCTCCTGGACGTACGCCCGCTGCCCGTGCCCGACCCGGACTCGGATCTCTCCGCGGCCGCCGGTTACCCGGCGCTTGCCCTCTTCGCCGACCGCGCCGCCGCCGTGGTCCCCGGCTTCGAGCTCACCCCCGACAACCGGGCCGGCGTGGCCCGCCTGTGCCGCCGCCTCGACGGCCTCCCCCTCGCCATCGAGCTGGCGGCCGTACGTATGCGCGTCCTCGGCGTCGACCAGCTGGTGGCCCGCCTCGACGACCGCTACCGCCTGCTCACCACCGGCAGCCCCGCCGTCCTGCCCCGCCACCAGACGCTGCGCGCGGCGGTCGACTGGAGCCACGAACTCTGCACGGAGACCGAGCAGTTGGTGTGGGCCCGGGCTTCGGTGTTCGCGGGCGGCTTCGACCTGGAGGCGGCGGAGGCGGTCTGCGCGGACGGGGGCGCGGATGGGGTGGGCGAGGGCGAGGGCGCGGGTGCGGAGGACGGAAGAGTGGGCGTGGGAGAGGGCGTACACCCTCAGGACGTGCTGGAAGCCGTCGCCGGGCTCGTCGACAAGTCAGTGCTCTGCCGCGAGGGCGGAGCCGGCGCCGTCCGGTACCGGCTGCTGGACACCCTGCGGCACTACGGGCTGGAGAAGCTGCGACAGGAGCCCGGAGCGGAGGCGGCCGCCCGGCGTCGGCAGCGGGACTGGTTCCAGGAGGTGGCCGCGGAGTCCGAGCGGGCGTGGTTCGGGCCGGGGCAGCGGGAGATCGTCGCCCGGCTGCGCGCCGACCAGGACAACCTGCGGGCCGCCCTGGAGTTCAGCCTCACCGTGCCCGGGGAGGCGCGGGCCGGGCTCCGGCTCGCCGGGACCCTGTGGTTCTACTGGCACGCGTGCGGAGCGCCGCGCGAGGGCCGGTACTGGGTGGACCGCGCGCTCGACGCGTATCCCGAGCCGACCCGGGAGCGGGCCAGGGCGCTCTGGGTCGCCGGGCTGCTCGCCGGATGTCCGGAGGACCTCACCCGCGGCCGGCACCGTGCCGAGGACGCCCGCGCACTCGCCCGCCGCCTGGGCGAGCCGGCCGAAGTCGCCCACGCCGAGTACCTGCTCGGCCTGATGGTTCTGTTCGGAGACGACGTTCCGGGCGCCCTGGAGCACTTCGAGGCCGCCGTCGCCCGCGAGCCCGTCCAGGGCCAGCTCCCCAGCCTCACCGTCCTCGACCAGGTCGAACTCGCCGCCAGCCTCGCCTTCCTGGGCCACACCGACCGCGCCGTCCGGGTCTGCGAGGACGCCTACCGCGTCTGCGAGGCGCACGGCGAGGAGTGGGTCCGCTCGTACGTCCTGCGGGTCCTCGCCCTCGCGTACGCCGAGAAGAAGGAGTGGCACCGGGCCGAGCCGCACGCCCGCGAGGCCCTGAGCCGCAAGCTCGCGGTGCACGACGTCATCGGCATCGGCCTCACCCTCGACCTGCTGGTGGTCATCACCGCGGCCCGCGGCGCCCACGAACGCGCCGCCGTGCTGCTCGGCGGCTCCGACCGCGTCTGGGACGGCATCGACAGCAACCGCTTCGGCTCCACGACGTACAACTCGGCCCGCCGGGACAGCGAGCGGCGGGTACGGGAGGCCGTCGGGCCGGGGGATTTCGAGCGGGCGTACCGGCGCGGCGGCGGGCTCGGGCTCACCGAGATCGTCTCGTACGCCCTCCAGGAGTCCGAGCGCCCTGCCGTCCCCCGCCCTCGCCGGGCCGACGGGAACCCGCCTCCGGACTCCGGCCGCGGGGACCTCCAGCTCGCCTCGCTCACCCGCCGGGAGAGCGAGGTCGCCGAACTCGTCGCCGAGGGGCTCGCCAACCAGCAGATCGCCGACCGCCTGGTGATCGCCCGTCGCACCGCGGAGGGCCATGTGGAACGCATCCTCGGCAAGCTCGGCTTCAGCAACCGCAGTCAGATCGCCGCGTGGGTCTCGGCTCGTCGATGAGCCCCGGCCCGCCGGTGAGCTCCGGTCTCCCGGTCTCCCGGTCTCCCGGCCTCCGGCCCTCGGCCCCTTGTCGGCAGGAGACCCCGTCCGTACCCCGTCCACGCACAGACCCGTCCACGCACAGAAGGGGACCCCGTGTCCATCCAATCCGCCCCGCTCCAAGGGGCGTTCGATCACCGTATGGCCGTCTTCGGGTCCGACGACGCGTTCGTCGCCGCCGCCCTCCCCTTCCTCACCGAGGCCCTCGCCGCGCCGGACGAGCCGCCCCCCGTCGCCATCGCCGATCCCGGCAGGCTCGCCCTCCTGCGCGACGCGCTCGGTGGGGACGCCAAGAGTGTCGGGTTCGTCCCGCACGCCGACTGGTACACCGGCTCGGCGGCCAACGCCGTTGCCCGGAGCGCCGGTTACCTCGCCGAGAACGCCGGCCCCGGCGGCCGCGTCCACCTCCTCATGGAGCCGCACTGGGCCGGCCGCGCCGGGCGCTCGGCGCGCGAGACCACCGAGTGGATCCGCTACGAGTCGCTGGCCAACCTCCTGTTCGCGCCGTTCGCGACGACCGCCCTGTGCGCGTACGACACCCGCACCGCGGGCCCCGCCATCGTCGACGCCGCCCGCCGCGCCCACCCGGGCACTGAGGTCTACGAGCAACCGCTGCGGCTCGTCGGCGAGTTGGACTCCGTACCGCTGCCCTTGCCCCCGACCGACGCCGAACGCCTCACCGCACCGGACCCGGGCGCCCTCCGCAGGTGGGCCCGGGCCCACGGACTCGGCACCGCGGACGCGGACCTGTTCGCGACGGCCGTCATCGAGGCGGCGGCCGCTGGGGAGGTGACCTCCGGGGCCGCGACTCCGCTCACCGAGGTCCTCCTGTGGGGCGAGGCGCCCGCCTGCGTCTGCGAACTGCGCGTCCCCGACCGCATCGCCGACCCGCTCGCGGGCTTCGTACCGCCCCACGCCGGGCGTCCGGCGTCCGGCCAGGGGCTGTGGTTCACCCGCCAGGTCTGCGCGTACGTCGACATCCGGGACGGCGCGGCGGAGGGCGGGGTGGACGGCGGCTCGGTGATCCGGATCCAGTACGGCTGAGGCGCGGCGGACGACAGCTGCCCACACGTACTCCCGAGCGGGTACGCCCGACACGTACCGCCTATACGTACACATGTATTCAGGTACGCGTACAGGTAGTCCTCCCCGTGCACGGGGCGCGCGGAGGACCGACCCTGTACGCATGCTGGAACTCTCCGGGGGCCACCTCCCGGACCCCCACGCCGCATACGCCTGCTACCCCCAACCACCTTTGGGGGCCGGGTACTTGAGCGTCGAGTACGAGCCCCGCCCCGCCGTGGTGGCCGAAGCCCGCGCGGAGGTCCGCAGGCAGCTGGAGGGCTGGGGCCTCGCGGAGCAGAGCGAGACGACGGCGCTTTTGGTCAGCGAACTCGTCACCAACGCCGTGGTGCACGCGGCGAGCCGCCTGCGCCTCACCCTCTCGGCCGCGCACGGCTTCCTGCGCTGCGAGGTCTCCGACGCCGGCCGCCGGCCGCCGCGGGTGCTCAGGGCGGGGGTCTCGGAGAGCGGCCGCGGAATGTTCCTGGTGGACGCACTCGCCGAGCGCTGGGGCTGTCACCAGGACGGGCCGGGCAAGACCGTCTGGTTCGAGATCGGCACGTGCGGGTCCGACGGCTGTGGTCGGCGACAGCCGTAGCCCGCGAGTTCCGGATGGTTCGTTGTCCACCCGGAATCACAGCCGGGGCCCCGGCGGCACGCCCAGCCGCCGGGGCCCGCTTCCCCGTCGGGTCCGTGCCGGGTTCCTTCACCGCACGCCCCCTTGTGCCCCCGCTCTCTTTGCGCTTTCTTGATCGGCATGGCGGACACCAGTGGGAACGCGGAAACCACAGGCAGCAAGGCGGCGACGGCGGAGGGCGTCTCAGGTCCCCGTAAATCCAGTTGGAAGTACATCGGCCCCGGCATCGTGGTCGCCGCGACGGGCGTCGGCGCCGGCGACCTCGTGGCCACCCTCATCGCCGGCTCGAACTTCGGCTACACCCTCCTGTGGGCCGCCGTCATCGGCTGTGTCGTCAAGATCTCCCTCGCCGAGGCGGCCGGCCGCTGGCACCTGTCCACCGGCCGCACCCTCTTCGACGGCTGGGCGAGCCTGGGCCGCTGGACGTCGTGGTTCTTCGTCGTATACGTCGTGATCTGGGGCTACGTCTACGGCGCGGCGGCCATGTCCTCGTCGGGCCTGCCCCTCCAGGCGCTCTTCCCGGACGTGATGGACCTCAAGTGGTGGGCCATCCTGACCGGTCTGGTCGGCCTGGTCTTCGTCTGGTTCAACCAGTACGCGGTCTTCGAGAAGGTCATGACGGTCCTGGTGGGCGTCATGTTCGTGGTCACCGTCTACCTGGCGATCCGCGTCACCCCGAACCTGGGCGACGCCTTCGCGGGCCTGCTCCCGGTCCTGCCCGACGAGAAGGACTCGGTCCTCAACACCCTGGGCCTGATCGGCGGGGTCGGCGGCACCATCACGCTCGCCGCGTACGGCTACTGGGTCAACGCGAAGGGCTGGACGAACACCGGCTGGATGAAGGTGATGCGCTTCGACAACCGCGTCGCGTACGCCACCACCGGCATCTTCGTCGTCGCCATGCTCTTCGTCGGCGCGGAACTCCTGCACTCCGCCAATGTGGCCATCGCGAGCGGCGACAAGGGCCTGATCCAGCTCGGCGACATCCTGGAGGACGAGTACGGCACGGCGACCGCCAAGTTCTTCCTGATCGGCTTCTTCGCCACGTCCTTCACCTCGCTCATCGGCGTCTGGCACGGAGTGAGCCTGATGTTCGCGGACTTCGTGGAGCGCTACCGCAAGGACCGGGCCGGCCGGGAGGAGGCCGCGTCCGGCGAGGAGGTCGCGTCGGGCGCCCGCGAGAAGTCCTGGCCCTTCCGGGCGTACCTCCTGTGGCTGACGTTCCCGCCGATGATCCTCCTCTTCGAGGGCCAGCCCTTCCGCCTGATCATCCTCTACGGAGTGCTGGGCGCCGCCTTCCTCCCCTTCCTCGCCCTCACCCTGGTCTGGCTCCTCAACTCCTCCCGCACTCCCGCCGAATGGCGCAGCGGCCTCCTGAGCAACGCCATGCTGACCATCGCGGGCCTGCTCTTCGTCGTCCTGTGCGTGAAGCAGATCTGGGACCAGCCGTGGTCGGAGTTCTTCTGACCTGATCGGGAGTAGGGGCACCGCGGTTCATCGTGGCTAGCGGTCGGGGGCGGGTGGTTGCCGTCGTTTCACTCGGCCTGGGCTGCGAGGCTGTCGATTAACAGGTCGAGGAGTCTTCTGGCGCGCGCTCCTGAGTCCTCGGGTCCGGTGGTGCCGAGCAGGGCGCAGAGCGCGACGGTCACGTCCATGGCGTCGAGGTCGCCGCGGATGCTGCCGTCTCGCGTCCCGTCGGCCAGGAACGCGGCGACGACCGTCGTGACGCCAGTGGTGGCCGCAGCGGTGAACGGGGTCGCGGACTGCCAGGAGGCGCGCAGGGTGTCCATCATGCCCCGCGTGGCGAGCATGAACGAGGCGAACTCCTCCACCCAGGTCCGCAGCGAGGCGAGCGCGTCCCGGTCGCGGGTGCGGTCGCGCACGCGTGCGGTGAGCTCTTCGATCTTGCTCTGATAGACGGCTAGCGCCAACTCCTCCCGGGTGGGGAAGTGACGGTAGAGCGTGGCGGCGCCGACCCCCGCCGCTCGGGCGATCTGGTTCATGGAGACGGCTTCGCCCGCGAAGTCGGCATGGGCGAACGCCTCTCTCGCCGCCGCGAGGATCGCCTCCCGGTTACGCGTGCGGTCGGCCCGCTCACGGCGGACCGAAGGGAACTCACTAGCCAAGTGGAACGCACTCCTATTATGATGCGAACGAAACGGAACGCCATCCGTTTCGCTCATCGTAGGCCAGGGCGCATGAAGGTCAACACCGCCGTCGCCAACGCCGGGAGCGTCGACCTGGCGCGCGAGGCGGCAAAGAAGGGATCAGCCATGACCCCCACTCCAATCAGTAGGACCGCAACGAGGAACGCCGGGCTGGCGCTGATCGTCGCCGCGATCCTCTTCTTCCTCGGCGAAGCGATCACCGCGGCCGCGTGGCCGCATGGATCGTACAGCTACATGGGAGACGTCATCAGTGACCTCGGAGCGACGAGCCGCGCGAAAACGAACGACGGGAAGTGGATCCACTCGCCCGCAGGGTGGGTCATCAACGCGGCATGGGTGATCAATGGCGCGCTCACCTTCACGGCCGCCATCGTCCTGCGCCGGCATCCTCGCGCGTCGCGGCTGAGCAGGTGGGTGTTCGGGCTGGCGGTCGCCTACGGCTTCGGCCTCTGCGTCGTCGCCATCTTCCACAACGCCCCCACCTGGATGCTCCCCTACCACACCGTCGGCGCGATGATCGGCATGGGCGGCGGCAACGCCGCCCTGATCCTCGTGGGGCTGCTCCTTCGTGCGGAGAAGGCCCCCTCGGTGACGTCACGGTTCTTCATCGTCGCCGGAATAATCGGATTCATCAGCCTGCTCCTCACCTTCGCTGCTCCGGAGGGCTACATCGGACTGATCGAGCGCTGCGCCGCGTACTCCGTCCTCATCGCACAGATCGTCGGCGGTGCAAACATCTGCCGCAACGCCAAGCAACTTTCTGCACGCCACTCGGTCCGGTCCACCGCCCCGGCTCTCGGCTGAGCGGATACGAAGGGCGCTGCGCCGAACGGCTTCTCGCCGTTCGGCGCTGCGCCATCGCCATACCTCGCCCTGATTGGGCCCGCATCCCGATGCAGGGCGCCCTGGGAGCACAGACGAGCGGCGACCGCGCCTGACCGGACGGCCGGAGTCGGTGCCTCGGGGCGAGGGGCGGCAGCGGCAGCGGCTCAGGCGAACTCCTTCCAGGCGGCATCCATGATCACCGCGCGATTGCGTATGCGGTCGGCCGCTCGCAGCCGCGGCGGACCAACATCGTTCGACAAATGGAACGCGATCCTTTTACGCTTGAGCTTAAATCGGAACGCAATCCGTTTCTCTCATTGCAAGCCTGGAGGCACCATGGACACCAAGACCGTAGTCATCACCGGCGGGAATGCCGGCCTGGGGTACCAGTGCGCGAAGAGCGTCGCCCTCAGCGACCCGGACTACCACGTGGTGCTCGCCTGCCGGAGCTCGGCGCGGGGCGAGGCGGCAGCCGAGGCGCTGCAGGCGGAGACGAACCACTCGAACATCACGGTCATGGAACTGGACCTGGCCTCACTGGCCTCGGTACGTGCCTTCTGCGACACCTTCTCTCGTGCGGATCTGCCGCCGCTGTACGGCGTGGTCTGCAACGCCGGCATCAGCGCGGCCGGCGTGCCAGGCGTGCCGCGCACCGCAGACGGCTTCGAGACGATCTTCGCCGTGAATCACCTGGGGCACTTCCTGCTGGCCAACCTCCTGCTGAACCAGATGGGCGACAGCGGACGCTTCGTCTTCGTCACCAGCGACCTGCACAACCCGCCACCCTTCTTCCCCGTGAAGGTGACCTATAGCAACGCGGCCGCGCTCGCCACCGGCCGCGGCCCGGGAATGCGGGCGTACTGCACGTCGAAACTGTGCAACCTCTACTGCACCTACGAGATGGCCAGGCTGCTGTCCGATCAGACCGACCGGCCCATCACCGTCAACGCCTTCAACCCCGGCGCCATGTCCGACACCGGCTTCGCCGCACCCACCGGGAACGCTCTCGTGCGCGGCGCGACGAGAGCCTTCGGCGCCGTGATGGGCAAGCTGATCGGGAAGCAGGGCACCTCCACAGCATCCGGCGCCGCGCTCGCGAAGCTCATCACCGACCCCGCCCTGGCCACCACAACCGGCACCTACATCGACCGAGGAGCGCAGGCACCGTCATCGCCTCTCTCCCACGACCGCGACAACGCCAGGGAACTCTGGCAGGCCAGCATGAACATGACCGGGCTGCGCGAGTCCGACACCATCTTTCACTGACCGAGCGGGACGGCTACGGACTGAAGAGGTGATCGTGTCCCGCCCCATCGCGTCCTGACCCGCTCCCAGCTGAACTGGCTGCGCTGGATGGGCCGGCCTACCGGCCAGGTCATCCGCCGCTACGAGCGAGAGCGCCCCGGCGAACTGATCCATGTCGACATCAAGAAGCTCGGCAACATCCCCGACGGTGGCGGACATCGGATCATGCCCCGCCAGCACGCCGTCGGCAATCGGCAGGCCACAACCAGCGCGCGCAAGGGCGGCAGTCCCATAATCGGCTACAGCTTCGTCCACACAGCCGTCGACGACCACTCCCGGCTCGCTTACAGCGAGGTGCTGACCTACGAGCGCAAAGAGACCGCCGCCTCCTTCCGGAAGCGTGCGAACACCTTCTTCACCGCCCACGGCATCACTGTGATGCCACACCGCACTCGACGGGCAGCCGCCCATCAGCCGCGTCAACAACGCTGCGGGTCAATACACCTAGGGCTGCGGCACCCCCTCGGACTCCGGTGACCCCTGGGGCTCCGGCTGGAACTTCTTCCACTCCTCGCTGGTGGCGATCGCCTTCAGCTGCTCGATCGTGAGCGCCGGGGTCTCGCGGGTCGCCGCGGTGTTCTGGGCACCGGAGTTGAAGGCGCTGATCACCACGCGCAGGCCGCCGGGCCGGATGGTGTCCGCGGTCCACATGACGACCCCGGCACCGCCCTTCTCGCCGGGCCCCTGCTGGGTGGCGACCTTCGTGCCGTCGGGCAGGACCTCGGCGTCGGCGCCGAACAGCTGGTCCTCGACGTCCCTCATGTCGGGCTGCACATTGATCTGGACGAGACTCCTACCCTTGCCGTCGTCGAGGACGAGGTAGGCGTACTCGGTGTCCTGGCCGCCCCTGTCGACCACCTTGACGCCCTCGGGGCGCAGCAGCCCGACGAGTGTCCGCTCGATCGCCGGGCCACTGGGGCTCGGCGGGATGCTGCTGTGCGTTTCCGGGACCTGCTCGTCCTTGGACTCGCCACCGGTGGTGCCGGCGCCGTCCTCGCCGGTCGGGGTCGAGGTCGGAGTCGGGGTCGTGGACGCGGCTGGGGCCGGCGTGGTCGGCCCGGTGGCCACGGACTGCTTCCGGCTGTCGTCGCCGCTCCCGGGCAGGAGCAGCGTCCCGCCGATGGCGACGAGGGCGATGCCGGCCACACCGCCCACCATGGCGGCCCGGCGGCGTAGCCGCAGTCCGCGGCCTCGCGCCGCGCCCGCGGTCACCAGGGCGTGCCGGTCGGTCTCGTAGGCGCCGCCGGCCTCGCGCAGGGCGTCGGCGAACCGGTTCTCGAAGGGGTCGTCATGGGGTGAGGAGGGATCGAAGGGCATGGCAAACCACCGTTTCTGCGTTCTGCGAGGGGTGTCGGAGGTGGGGCGGCGGCTCAGGGCGTCGCGTACTCGTCGAGACTCTCGCCCAGCAGATCGCGCAGCCTGGTGAGGGCGCGGACGCAGCGGGTGCGTACCGCTGCCGAGCTGGCGTTCATCGCCTCGGCCGTCTCCTCGATGCTGCGGTCCTCCCAGTAGCGCAGGACGACCACCGCCCGGTCCTTGGCGGACAACCGGCCCAGTGCCTCGACCAGCGTCAGCCGCAGCGGCATGTCGGCGTCGGCGGTCCGGGGGTCGAGCACGTCGGGGAACACGTCCGTGGCGCGCTCCTTGCTGCTGCGGCGCCGCCGATGCGCGAGGAAGGTACGGGTGAGGACGGTCTGGGCGTACCCGGCGGGGTTGGCCGCCCGGGAGACCCGGCCCCAGTTGACGTACAGCCGGCCGAGCGTCTCCTGCACCAGGTCCTCGGCGAGATGGGTGTCGCCCCCGGTGAGCAGACAGGCGGAGCGGTAGAGGTGGCCCGCGCGCGCCACCGCGAACTCCTGATAGCCGTCCGCACGGACCTCTCTCATGCGCTCCCCCTGCGTTCCCGGGCTCCCCCGTGCCGCCCTCACTTCATTGATGCGGTGGGCCCCGGGAAATGTTTCATACGGGTTCAGAGGAGGTGGTCGGCCTTGCCTGCGTTGACGTCGCGGATGAAGTCAGGACCGTGGGTGTTGTGGACGTCACGCGGACGCGGCCCATCAACGCGGTGTCCCCTTGGTGCCGATGCCCTTTGCGGTGTCCGTCCCCGTGCCGCACAGTGCGACATCCGTGAGCCGCTGCACGGTCAGCTCCGCCCGGAACAGCTGCTCGTCGTCGGCCGTCTTGCCACTGGCGCTGATGACGACCGAGCGGCGCCCGTCCGCCGTGAAGCCGGTCCTGACCGTGTGGCCGTCGAGGTCGCCCCCGTGGCCCCAGCGGTAGCCGCCGCAGGACAACGGCTGCCGCATCAGCCCGAGCCCGTACCGCAGCCCCGGCATCACCTGAAGGATGTCCTCGTTGGGCACGACGGTCCTGCGCATCTCGGCCAGTTGCGCGGCCGGCAGCAGCCTGCCGGTCAGCAGGGCCGTGTAGAACCGGTCGAGATCGCGCTCGGAGCTGATCAGCGAACCCGCCGCGTCACCCCAGGACATGTTCCGGACAGAGGTGTCGGTCCAGCCGGTGGACCCCGGGAAGCGCTGGTACGTGTGCGCGTACGGCTCCTTGAGATACGGGTCGTCCCCGGGCTCGTACGTGCTCTTCAGGCCCAGCGGCCGGACGATGCGGTCGTGGACCTCCTGGGCCCACGTCCGCCCGGTGGCCTTTTCGATCACCATTCCGGCGAGGATGTAACCGGGGTTGGAGTAGTTCCAGTCCGGCTTCGGGTCGTTGGCGTCGGCGGGCGGGAAGTCGGGCTTGTGCTTCATCGCCCCGGCGATGTTCTGCTCGGGGCTGACATGGTCGAACCTGTGCCGCTCGAAGTCGGCGGCGGTCTCGCCGAAGTCCTCGATGACGTTGTAGTTGTAGATGCCGCTGGTGTGCTGGAGCAGGTTCCTGATGGTGATGTGGCTGCCGTCGTTGCCGTTGCCGGTCACGACGCCCGGCAGCCACTTCTCCACGGTGTCGCCGAGCGACAGCCGCCCTTCGGCGACCAGTTGAAGGACGACCGTGGCCACGAAGGTCTTGGTGACACTGGCGGCACGGAAGTCGGAGTTACGGGCCACCGGGCGCCCGCTGCCGAGCTCGGCCTCACCCGCCGTGGCGTGGACACGGTGGCGCCCTTCCCGCACCTGCACGGAAACGCTGACATAGCCCGCCTCCTCGAGGGTCTTCTCCACTTCACGCTGTAACCGCTGCTTCGTGAGGGAGGCGGGCGTGTCAGGGGAGAGGGAGGGGGCGGCGTTCGCGGGGAGTGCCGTCACGCCCGCGGCCAGTGCTCCGGCCAGCGCGGCCGCCAGGGCCAGTTGCTTGAGTGGCCTCCGGCAGGCTTCTTTTGCTGGTGTATTCATGCCTCAAAAGAATCCCCGGGGTGGTGGCGCCCGGCCAAGGGGGCCCCCCCCCCCCCCCCGGGGGGGTCCCCCCCCAACCCAACCCCGGTACAGGCGGGGCCCCCCACAGAGACACACCCGTTCCCCCCCCCCCCGCCCACTT